>JBBQII010000007.1:0-19263 GCA_038324795.1 Gemmatales bacterium | reverse complement strand
GTCGAACTTCCATTCCCAGACACCCTGCGTGGTCGGCTTGAACCGGTCGGCGAGATTGTCGCCGGGCTTCGCTCCGTCGATCGCGAAGTCGGCGGCCACGCGGAAACTGTCCATCTTCAGGCCGGTGCCGTAGTCGTGCATGCCGATGACGAAGCCGTTGGCCCCGGCGCTTTGCAGCGTCAGCACCGGGCGGTTGTCGTCGAGCATCCAGCCGAAACCCGTTGCTTCGGGGGAGGCCGGGTTGAACGCCAGGTCGATCGGGCAGCCGAGATCGATCCAGCGAGTCAGCGTTCGGCGGTCGGCATCCGTCAGCGCCTTGACCTTGCCTTCCTTCACCGCGGCCGGGGGCGGCATCATGCTTCCCACGAAGTCGATATCAGCCTTGGCCTTATTCTTCGCAATGTCGACATCCTGCCCCTGATGCGACAGCGTTCGAGAGCCGGGCGTCGTTTCCGATGGATGATCGGCATTGGCGAAGCCATCCAGCCGTTCGCCGTACACTTTCCAGATCATCATGCTGCGCCGCGACTGGAACTTGCGGACATAGCGAGACGCGTTCATGGTGCCCCAACTGTCCCAGCCAACCGGCTTATGGCCGAACTTTGATTTCTCATCGGAAGCCAGGCGGTAGTAGGTGCCGGGGAACTTGCCGAGGTTTTCGACCTGCTCGAGCGTGCCGTCGGCATTGAGGTTCAGGTTCCCTGCCGGTTCGTTTCCAGTATGGCAGGCCACGCAACTGCGCTGCAGGATCGGCTTGATGTCGCGATGGTACTCGACGTTCAGCGCGCCGGTGTTGCGTGTCGTCAGGCCGGACGTGTCGGCCGCATCCCACTTCGTCTTCGAAGTATCGGCATCCTTTGATGTGATGAGCGGCGTCGAGTTCACCAGATCCCAGACCGGATAGTCGGCCCTGGCAGCGGCGGTCAGGTTAAAGTCGGTCGGTTGCTGGCTGTGGGCATGGCAACCGCCGCAGTTGACGCGTATCTCGCCCGGGCGAAGCTGATGCCACGTCTGAGCGGCGTTGAGCAGCATGCCGTGCTTGTCGATGGTGTGCAGCGTGAAGCCCGTGTCAGCCGGGATACGCGCGAGGAAGCTGGTATCGGGGTTCTTGTCCGGGTCGAGCGGTTCGCCACTCGGGCCGAACTTCCGCAGTGGGATTTCACCGAGGATCCGCAGCCGTTCCTTCGCATGGTTGTAGAATTGCCGACCGCTGTTGGCCCCCTTGCGGTCGGTCGTCGGCTCCATCACCAGTACGCGCACCGCGTGGATGTCGTCGTTGGTGTACAGTCCCGCTTCCGCTCCCTGGTTGTGCCAGTTCAGCGGCGGCCCGTTGCCGTGGCTGGTAAAGGCATCGAGCCCCTTCCACGGATCATTGCCGCCGGCATACTTGCCGGTGACGCCGCCCTTGAGGCTGCCGTTCGGGTAACTTTCACGCTTGTAGAAGCTCGACGAACCGATCAGCGCGAACGGCGTTCCTTTCGGAAGGTGCTTCGACAGTGAACCGTCATTCGCCAGCGGAGCGAGTTTCTTCGGTTCGTCGATGCCGTAGATGCGCTTATAGGGAACCAGCGGCCGGGCCCAACCTTCGTTGTACTCGGGGTCGTTTTTGATCAGCAGCATCTGTGCGGGCTCGGTGACGACGGCCCCCTTCCTGATCAGGTAGATGCCGCCATCAAGTTGCGGCGGGTAGAAGTACTGGTGGTTGACCGGCCCCGGCGAATAGATCGTCAGCAGGTGGTTATCCGGCGCCCCTGCCGGATGCGTGAACTTGCCGACTTTGAGCGAGTTCTTATCGTCGGGGATCGAGCGGTCGGCTTCGCCTTCCAATCCATGACTGAACGGCGTCAGCGACACTGAACCGGTCGGCATGAACGGCATGCGGTACATCTTCGGGTTGCCGTTGTCGAAACGGCCGTAGCGCCAGGGCTTGTTGGCCGGATCACGCATGTCAGCCGGACCGAACGGGGCATAGCCGTCTGGCGGTGACGGCGGCAGCTTGATGAACGAGCCGAACCCGCTGTTGTTCTGGTTGTAGTATTCCTCGACGACGATCTGTTCATCGCTCAACTGCGCCTGGAAGTGGAAGCCATTAGGCGCTCCGCCCGGGTCGAAGGCACTGACCAGCGGGTTCCAGTTGGTGCCATCCGGATGAATGGTCCAGATGCCCCAGAGAATCTCACTGCGCAACCCCTGCGATTCCAGTGATGAGTACATGATCCGGCCGTCCTTCAACACGACCGGATGCAGCGCACCGGACAGGTTCAGATGACCGATCTTGTCGAGATTGGTGAGCAGTTCATCATCGCCGATGCTGGCATCGCGATCGTCCATCACGAACAGTTGCAGCGCAACGGCCGGGTAGCCCTTCGCTGGCTTGAATCCGTCGCGATTGCTGGTGAAGGCAACGCGGCCGCCCGGCAGCGGGCAGGGGCCGGTGTTGTAGACACCGTACTCGAAGTGGGACTTTCCCGAGGCGGGAGTGCGGTAGTCGGCACACCAGTCGGCCGCGCCGGTGTTGGGCGTGAACTTCTGGTTGGTCAGCTTCACGATGCGGCGGGTCTTCACGTGGATCTTGTAGATGTCCGCCCCCTGTTTCGGCGGGTTCCACTGGCTGTACTTCTGCAGATTGTGGATGTGCGAATAGTAGGCCCATTGGCCATCGAATGACACGACAGGATCAGTAACCGAACCTTGCCCGCCTTCGACAAGAACCTCTTCCTTGCCATCCGGATGCAGCAGCATCAGGTCGGCACCAGGTTCAAGCGTGACCGGGGATGAGAAGTCGGTGTAGAACCGCTTGTGGACTTTGTCGCCCGCACGCCGTGCGCGGACATAAACGATGTCGTAATCGTAGGTAACCGTCTTGTCAGTCGAAATGTGCGGAATCTCGGTCCGCAGTGGATCGAGCAGTTTCGCTTCCTTGGCTTGGCCGAATGCCGGCACAGTGCCGACCAGAAGCATCAGCGGAACGAACATCAGTCGTCGCATGGAGAGACCCTCCGTTGGTGGGATGGGGAAAAGTGTAACGGAACTGGGAGCAAATATGAAGGATGAATCCAACGCCGCCAGTTAAGCGAGCATCCCAACGGGGTGCACAGCGGGTGAAATCTACTTCATTCGTCCGATTCGTAGTTCACTTGTCTTTCAATGCGCCCAGCAATTCCAGAGTCTCTTTCGCCGGCAACCCGCCGAAGTAATTGTCCAGCAACCTGTGAAACACCGATCCCTCCTGAGAAATGCGCGCAAACAACGTGGCACAACCGTGCAGTTTCCAGGCATCAATCTCGCCAAAGACAGCATCGGCCGACTTGCCCTTGATCGCAATGGCCGCTTCGCTGATCGCGATCAGTCGCTGCCCGAGAATCAGGTGTGCCAGGTAAGCCACCGCTTCATCAAGGCTCTTGATGCTGTAGCGCCGACCGACCTCGCTGGCACCCGGCCAATCGAACCGCGGAAAGATGTACCACATCCAGTGCGACTGCTTCTGCCCGTCGCGAATCTCGGCCAGCGCCTCCTCGTAGGAGTCGTCCTGGGCGATCAGAAATCGCATCAGATCGTGGGGATCGTCGGACATGGGCATCGACCTCATCTGTCTTGCGGGCGAACATGTCCGCACAGTGTTGCACACGTTGCATTGCGGAGGGTCAACGTGCGACGAATGAAGCGTGACGACGAACCGTGGAAGAGAAGAGGTCACCGCAGTGCCGCAGACAGTTCAGTAACCGCACTGACGATCGCTGATTCCGCAGTAGCGGGATTCTCCAGCTTCCGCACCAGCGCGCTGCCGACGATCACGCCGTCGGCAATCTCGCGGAGGTGCTTCACCTGATCCGGCTTGCTGACGCCAAAGCCGACACACAGCGGCAGGTCGGTCATTGCTCGCAGCTTGTTCAACTGGCCGCGCAGCGCCTCGGGCACTCCTTCGCGCTCGCCGGTGATGCCAACGATGCTGACGCAGTAAAGGAAGCCGGTACACAGACTGACGATCTTTTCCGCGCGTTTGGCAGGCGTCGTTGGCGTTACCAGCAGGATCAATTTGAAGTCATGGTCGCGGCAGCGCCTGGCGAAGTCGTCCGCCTCTTCGGCCGTCAGATCGGGGACAATCGCCCCGCTCAGGCCTGCCTTCCTGGCCGCGGTCAGGAACTTGTCCGGCCCGTGCCGGAAGACCAGGCTGTAGGAAACCATGCCCACCGTCGGCGTGTTCCAGTCCTTCGAGGCAGTCACTTTCGACAACGAACTGAAGATACCTTCGAGTTTCAGTCCCGTGTCGAGTGCGCGCGTGTACGACGCCTGGATCACCGGGCCATCGGCAATCGGGTCGCTGAACGGGAAGCCGACTTCGATCAGGCTCGCACCCGCCTGCGCCACCTTCGGCAGAATGCGCTCGGTGAACGCCAGATCGGGGTCCCCTGCCGTGAGGAAGGGAATGAAGGCCTTGCGGCCATGCGTGCGATTTTCGGCGAACAGGGAATCGACAGCGTTCATGGTTCTCTCAGGGCGGATTAAAAACAACCCCATCCGTGAAGCCGCGACGCTCAGCGGAGCGATCGGCCGAGTGTCGCGGCGTCTGCATCACGCGTTGATCAAGCGCGCCACTTCCGCACAGTCCTTGTCGCCCCGGCCGGAGAAGCACAATACCACCACGTCGGTCTTCGATCGCTTCGCGGCAATGCGCATCGTTTCGGTGATGCCGTGGGCTGTCTCCAGCGCGGGCACAATTCCCTCCAGGCGGGAACACAGGGCGAACGCTTCGAGCGCTTCGCTGTCCGAGACGCTGGCGTAACGCACCCGGCCGGTGTCACGCCAGTAGCTATGCTCGGGGCCGACACCCGGGTAGTCGAGTCCCGCCGAGACCGAATGAACCGGGGCAGTTTGGCCATCGAGATCCTGCAGCACATAGCTGTAGCTACCGTGCAGCACACCGGGGGAACCGAAGCTGAGCGTGGCGGCGTGATCGCCGTAATTCCCTGCCCGGCCGCCCGCTTCGACGCCGACGATCTCAACCGAGGCATCATTCACGAACGGGTAGAACATGCCGGCTGCGTTACTGCCGCCGCCGACACAGGCGACAACAACTTCGGGCAGTTTGCCCGTTTGCTCCAGGCACTGCGCCCGTGTTTCCCGGCCGATGACCGACTGGAAGTCACGCACCATCATCGGGAACGGGTGCGGCCCGACGACGCTGCCGATGATGTAATGCGTATCCGCAACGGAGGCCATCCACTCGCGGAAAGCCTCGTTAATCGCGTCGCGCAAGGTCTTGCTGCCGCTTTCGACAGGGAACACTTCAGTCCCCATCGCGCGCATCTTGAAAACGTTCAATTCCTGCCGGCGAATGTCCTCTGACCCCATGTACACCCGACACGGCAACCCGAACAGCGCCGCCGCCGTGGCCGACGCGACCCCGTGCTGCCCTGCCCCGGTCTCCGCGATGATGCGGGTCTTGCCCATGCGCAGCGTCAGCAGCCCCTGGCCGATCGCGTTGTTGATCTTGTGGGCACCGGTATGGTTCAGATCTTCACGTTTCAGAAAAATGCGTGCCCCGCCTGCTTCCTTCGTGAGCCGGTCGGAATAGTAGAGGCGCGACGGCCGGCCCACATAGTCGGCGAGCAGTTGCTCGAACCGCCGCTGAAAGGCCGGGTCGTGCTTTGCTTCGGCATAGGCGGCATCGAGTTGCTCGATAGCGAACATCAGTGTTTCGGGGATGTAACGTCCACCGAAGGGTCCGAACCGCCCCTTCGCATCCGGCACTGCGGCCGTAGCGGGGCCAAGATCAGTCGTAAAAGCCATCACGTACCTCAAAATCTCGTCGCGCGGCGACGAACATCGTCTGCACTGTTAATGTCTTGATTCACGGGTCGAATTCAAGCACCCCTGCCGCTTCGGGTCATTGCCGGTAAGATGCCTTCTACTGAACCTGCCGAACGTACGGAACACAGATGAAAATCCCGCTGTCATGGTTGGCCGACTATGTTTCGCTGAGCATGCCCACGACCGAACTGGTCGAGCGCCTGACGCTGTCCGGGCTCGAAGTCGGCAGCGTTCGCCTTTACGGCATCCCCGTGCCTGACGGCCTGCGGGCCAAGCAGGAAGAGCCCGGGCCCGTCTGGGACAGCGAGAAAGTTCTGACTGCCCAGGTCGTTGCCGTCGACAAGCACCCGAATGCGGACAAGCTCAAGTTGGTGCAACTCGACTACGGCGTCGGCACGCCGAAGCAGGTCGTCACCGGGGCCCCGAACATCAAGGTGGGTGATTCGGGCCAGAAGGTTGTTCTCGGTCTGACCGGCTGCAGGTACTTCGATGGCCACACAACTCCGAAGGCGATCAAGGAACTCAAGCCCAGCATGCTCCGCGGCGTCCCCAGCGATGCCATGGTGATGTCGAACTTCGAACTCGGCATCAATGACGAACACGAAGGCATCATCATCCTCGATGACGATGCCCCGGTCGGAAGGCCGCTGGCGGAATACATAGGCGACGCGGTGCTGGAAGTCGACGTACTGCCGAATATGGCTCGCTGCCTGTCGATGATCGGCGTGGCGCGTGAAGTGGCCGCCCTGACTGGCCAAACGACCTGCATCAAGGAACCGGCACCGGCAACCGTTGCTGAGAGAATCGACGGAATGTTGAAGGTCGAGATTGCCGACCCGAAGCTGTGCGCCCGCTACTCGGCCATGCTGGTTCGCAACGTCGCCATCAAGCCGGCCCCGGGCTGGATGCAGCGACGACTGATGTACGCCGGCATGCGCCCTATCAGCAATATCGTCGACATTACCAACTACGTGATGCTCGAATATGGCCAGCCGCTGCACGCGTTCGACTACGATCTGCTCGTCACGCGTGCCGGGGGCAAGCCGCCGACCATTATTGTCCGTCCCGCGACGCAGGGCGAGACACTGAAGACCCTCGACGGCAACGTGCAAGAGCTTTCACCTGAACACCTGGTGATCGCCGACACCGCGGGGCCGATCGCACTGGCCGGCGTCATGGGCGGGGCCGAGACGGAAGTCACCGACGCGACGAAGACGATCCTGATCGAGTCGGCCAGCTTTGACTTCGTGGGCATCCGGCGGACATCGAAACAGTTCAACCTGTTCAGCGAAGCAAGCAGCCGGTTCAGCCGGGGTATCCACACGGAAGTCGTCGGCCCGGCGGCACAGCGGGCGGCCGAGTTGATGCAGCAGCTTGCCGATGGGCAGGTGCTGACGGGCATGATCGACAACTACCCGGCCCCGACGCCTTCGCAAGTAACACACCTGCAGAAGAGCGAGATCAAGCGGCTGCTGGGCGTGGCCTTTCCCGATGCCGAGGTCGAGCGAGTGCTGAAGGCCCTTAGCTTCGGCGTGGAAGCGGTCAGCGACGGCTGGAAGGTGACGACCCCGGCGTTCCGCATCGATATCCAGAGCGGCCAGGCCGATCTCATTGAAGAATTAGCTCGAATCCATGGGTACGACCGGCTGCCTTCCACACTGCTTTCAGGCGCACTGCCGCCGCAGAAGGCGAATCGGCCGCTGCTGCTGGAAGAGCATGGCCGCGATCTTCTGGTACGGGCCGGGTTGCAGGAAGTCATCACCTACTCGCTGACATCGAAGCAGCGTGAGGCGGCCCTGGGGATCACTGGCGACTACGTTGAAGTGCTCAACGACATCAGCGAAGACAAGAAAGTGATGCGGCGGACTGTCCTGGCCGGTGTACTGGAAGTCGTGCGCGAGAACCTTCTGAACACTGACACGATTCGCGTCTTCGAGCTTGGACCGACGTTTGTGCCGAAGGCCGGTTCCAAGTTGCCGGACGAGCCCCGTCGATTGGCAATCGCGATGACGGGCCGTCGCGGCCGAACCGCGTGGGACGATCCGCTTGGCAGCAAACCGGCAACGCTCGACTTCTACGACCTGAAGGGCCTCGTCGAGGAATTGCTGGCGAGCCTTCATCTGGTGGCCGTGTCGTATCAGGCGACAAAAGATGTCGTCTTCCTGCACCCGGGGCGGGCGGCGGAGATCGTCGTCGGTGAGATGACCATCGGCCAACTTGGCGAACTGCATCCTAAGGCGGCATCGGCCGTGGGACTTGCCGAACGCTGCGTGCTGGTGGCCGACATCGACTGGGAGGCGGTGCAAACACTCGTGCCGGAGCGGTTTGCCTATCAGCCGATCGCGCGGTTCCCGGCAGCGCTGCGCGATATGGCCGTCATCGTCAGTGAAGAGGTTTCGAACGAGCGGATCACGCGTGAGATGCAAGCGGGCGGCGGTGACCTGCTCGGCCCCGTGCGTCTCTTCGACCTTTACCGGGGCGAACCGATACCCGCGGGACACAAGAGCCTGGCCTATGCGCTTACGTATCAGGCTGCGGATCGGACGTTGACCGATAAAGACGTCGATAAGGCGCACAAGAAGATTGAAGACCGCCTGCGACATGTTCTGAACGCTCGCATTCGTGGCAAGGACGAGTAATGGCCGAGATTGTCATCGTCGGCGGCGGGCTTTCCGGGCTGTCACTGGCGTACCGCCTGCGGCAGGCCCGACCGGGTGATCGCATCACGATTTTGGAAAAAGGCGAACGCGTCGGCGGCAACATCTGGACCGAACGCGTGGACGGCTTCCAGATCGAAACCGGGCCGAACGGCTTTCTCGATGCGAAGTCGAGTACGCTGCAACTGTGCCGTGATCTGGGTCTCGGCGACAGGTTGATTCCGGCCAGCGAAGGCTCACGCAAGAACCGGTACCTCTTCTACAACGGCAAACTGCGAGCACTGCCTAACTCGCTGGGGTCGTTCGTCACTAACCGCCTGCTGTCGTGGCGGGGCAAGTTGAACTTGCTGCTGGAGAAGTACCGCAAACGACCGACCGATGCACCGGCTGACGAGTCGATTCATGACTTCGCTGTACGCCGGGCCGGGCGCGAAGTGGCTGAGGTGATCGCCGATGCGATGGTCACCGGTATCCATGCCGGCGACCCGAAGCGGCTGAGCGTACATGCCGCTTTCCCACGCGTCGTGCAGATGGAACGCGAATACGGCAGCGTGATGCGTGGCTTCACGCAGGCGGGCCGGGCGAAGCGAGAGGCCGCCAAGGCGCGCGGTGAGGAACCGAAGCCGACACGCATGTGGTCGTTCCGCGAGGGACTGCGATTGATGATCGAGGCGCTTCGCGACCAATGCGGAGCGACAATTGAGACGGGCGTTGACGTGACCGGAATCAACCGGGGCGCTCGTTGGCAGATTCAAGCGGAAGGTGATCGTCATTGGGATGCCGACGCATTGGTACTTACTTCACCCGCCCCGGTGCAGGCCGCGCTGCTGGCGACATTCGATCCGTTACTCTCGGAACGGATCGCCGCCATCGAGTATGCGAAGGTGGCCGTGGTTGTCCTCGGCTTCCGGCAGGCGGATGCACCGGGCGATCTCGACGGCTTCGGCTTCATCGCCCCGCAGGCAACGAAGCGTGATGTGCTGGGCGTGCAGTGGTGTTCGTCGATCTTCCCCGATCGCGCACCGGCGGGCATGGTCCTCTGGCGGGCGTTGTGCGGCGGCACCGCCCGGCCCGAGATGCTCGACTGGGACGATGCCCGCCTGATCGGTGCGGTGCGTGACGAGTTGCGCATCGCCCAGCAGGTGACTGCCGAACCGGTACTGGCCCGCGTGATCCGCTGGCCGCGTGCGATTCCGCAGTACACACTGGGACATCTGGACCGCGTGGCGGCGATTGAAGCGGCAGCGGCGAAGCATCCGGGCCTGTTCCTGGCCGGCAACGCGTATCACGGCGTGGCGATGAACGACTGCACGGAGCAGGCGGAGCGGGTGGCGGAGAAGGTTGCAGAACTCGTTTCGTCGTCTTGAATCCCGCTTCTGAAACAGAACGAAATGCGATAGAGTTAGAAGAAATCGAACCGGTCGAACGGACTAATTGCTCATGTTGACTCGAACTTCGAAAGGCCTCCGTTTTCGCTTCTCCCGTCGTAAGTTGCAGGCGGATTTGAAGCGTTTCGGAATGTCCGAGGAGGAATACGGCAGATTTGAAGCGCAGCAGCCGGTTCGAGGCAACTACTCTCACGAAGAAGCGGCGACCATCTGCCAGCATGTGAGCAACGATTACCGAAGGAGTTGGGCCCTGGTGTCGTCCATCGTTGTCGATCGCTTTCGGATCATCGATGCATTCATCGAGAAGAAGATTCCTTTTGTGCTGACAGTAATGTATGGCATCGCGAGTTGGCTGGGGCAACCGCGTGCCACCCATGACGTGGACTTCCTCTGCAAAGGCGGCCGCAACTGTGGGCGTGCGGTCAAGGTGGTGAGTGAACTGTACCCCGAACTCATCAAGCGAGATCATGCGGGTACGGCGGCGTTCTACGCCCCGGGGGAAAAAACATCGCTCATCGACGTGACGATTCCGCATCGGCAGGACATCGCCATCACATTGGCAACGGCCTTATGGAGAGTCGATACCGGCCGGCGTTACCGCATCCCGCGTCCGGAGGCCGCGTTGGCCAACAAGTACGGTGCGTCAGTGTCGCTGGTTCGGGATGTCGCGAAGCGCAAGCAGGACATGATCGACTTTTACAACATGGTCAAACATTCGATGGAGTTCCGTCGCAAATCGATCAATCTTCAGTTGGTGGGAGACATTGCCGAGACGATTTCAAAGGAAAAGGGAAGAGTCGAGATCCTGCGATTGATCGCCGAGGCCAAGGCGGGTAGGGTTCCCGACCCCAACGCCGATATTTCGGCATGAAAAGTGCCTTTTCTGGATGGCGTCGTACCGCCCGGGTTGCTAGGATGGCCCCCGCTCCTGGGGTCATGTCGTTCGGCGAGGTCCTCTCCATGTCATCGGTTGTTAGCCTCATCCTCGGCGGCGGGCGCGGCGATCGGCTGTTCCCCCTTACCAAACTCCGCAGTAAGCCCGCTGTTCCGGTCGCGGGCAAGTATCGGCTGATCGATATCCCGATCAGCAACTGCATCAACAGCGGTATGAACCGCATCTACGTGCTGACGCAGTTCATGTCAGTCAGCCTGCACCGGCATATCGCCAACTCGTACAAGTTCGACATCTTCAGCAAGGGCTTTGTCGAGATCCTCGCGGCCCAGCAGACCATCGAAGGGTCGAACTGGTACCAGGGTACCGCCGACGCCGTTCGGCAGAACATCCTGCAGATCGTGGAAGACCCGGGCGACCAGGTCCTGATTCTTTCGGGCGACCAGCTTTACCGGATGGACTTCCGGGACATGCTGCGCACTCACCGCGAGTCGAAGGCGGATGCGACGATTGCGGTACTTCCTGTCGATTACGAAGCGGTCCACGGATTGGGCATCATCGGGGTCAATGAAAAGGGCCGAGTGACCAAATTTATCGAGAAGCCGCAGACGAAGGAAAAAGCCGACGAATGCCTGACGCCGTCGACTTGGATCGAGGAGCGCGGCATCAAGGCGGGCAACCGGAACTACCTCGCCAGCATGGGCATCTACCTGTTCAAGAAAGAGGTGCTGCTGAAGATGCTGACGACGCCGCCGCTCGACCCGGATTTCGGCAAGCACATCTTCCCGCGCTTTTACGAGAATCAGCCGATCCACGTGCATCTGTTCGATGGCTACTGGGAAGACCTGGGCACCATCAAGTCTTACCATGAGTCGTCGCTGGCATTGGCCAGCGACAATCCGCCGTTCGATTTTGCGGCCTCACAGGGAACGATTTACACGCGTGCCCGGTTCCTCCCGGCCGCGCGCATCTCGGATGCATCGGTCCGTCAGTGCCTGATCAGTGATGGCTGCGTGGTCATGCCCGGCTCGACCATCGACAGGGCATTGCTTGGTGTGCGCAGCCGCATCGGCCGGAACACCGCCATCACCGAAAGCGTCATCATCGGCTCGGATGAGTTTGAATCGGACGAGCAACGTGAAGAGAATCGCAAGATCGGCCGCCCCAACTTTAACGTAGGCGACAGTTGCGTCATCTCCCGGGCGATTCTGGACAAAGATTGCCGGATCGGCAACAACGTCCGCATTACGAACGTGCGCAATATCCAGCGGGAAGATGGTAAGTTCTATTCGATTCGCGATGGGATCGTCGTCATCGCCAAAGGGGCGATCGTGCCGGACAACACAGTAATTTGACGCGGCATCAGGCCGCATCCGGATCGATCCCGAGGCTGCGAAGTTTTTCGGCAAGCCGCGCGGCCTTTTCGTTCGCCTGTTCAGCTTGCTGCAGGGCGAGATCGCCACGTTTCTGAGCCTGCAAGCGCGCGAGTCGCTCGTCTTACGCCAGCCGGAGGTTTGCATCCGCATCGATTCGATTCGCGTTCCGTTCGATCAACAAATCGCGATATGTCAGGAACGGCTTGCCGTCGGGTGCTTCAATCAACAGGTCGTCGCCGTCCATATTGAAGCGGATGCCCGTTCGCGGGGAACGCCAGCCGTTCATCTCCGGGATCTCGATCAATGCACCGTCCTGCCGCTGAAAACCTTCCAACTTGATTCGATCCGGGTCGTAGATGTAGTACTCGTCCACCCCGTGCTGCTGGTAGAAGTTGAACTTGCGGATCATCTCTGCGGCACGATTCCCCGGGGACAGCACCTCGAACACGACCTGAAACGGCACGTTGCCTTCAAGCCACTGCTTGTAGGAACCGCGTTCGCCCTTGGGTCGGCCGAATGCGACCACTACATCGGGGGCGCAACGAACGGTCGGCTCACCTTCGACGGGATACCAGAGCAGGTCCCCGGCGACTAAGACGTTCGGGTCGTCCTTGAAGACGCCATCGACGCCGCCGAAGATCGTGTGAATCCACTTGAATTGAAGGGTGTTGTCAGCAATGGGCTGTCCGTCCGAATCGGGGTAGACGATACGCTTGCGAATCGGGCTGGTGGGAACTGCTGGTGTCATGACATTATTCCACCACAGTATCCCGGCCGCTGCAAGTGCCGCGGCAACGCCAGCGAAGGTTTATACAACGACCGGGGTCAAGTGAGATGATCGTCTCGTGGAACCGCGACCGCAACGGAGTGGCTTCTTCGGCCGCTCTTTTGCGGTCGCGGATCTGATGGAACGTATCATTCCTCGCCGCTCAATGGATCGCGACTGCCGCTCCGCGCTGAATCATGCGTCAGGATCGATGCCCAAAGCACGCAGTTTCTCCTCCAGTCGGGTCTTCTCGGAAATCGCCCGAGTTCGTTCGGCCTCTGCCTTTGCCGCATCGGCTTGTGCCTTGGCTGCGTCGGCTTGTGCCTTTGCCGCATCGGCTTGTGCCTTTGCCGCATCGGCTTGTGCCTCGGCCGCGTCGGCTTGTGCCTCGGCCGCGTCGGCTTGTGCCTTGGTCAGGTTCGCCTGTGCCTTTGCGGCTGCTTCCATGGCGAGTTCGCTGAATCGCTCCGCCTGCAGCTGAGCTTCGATGGCCACTTTCGCATGCGCCTGGGCAAACTCACGCTGCTCGTCCGCTTCGACGTATGTCAACAGCGGAGCGCCGTCCGGCTTCTCGATCACCAGTTCATCGCCATCCATGTTGAAGCGGACGCCCAACCTTGGCGAACGCCAGCCGTTGATCTGTTCGATATCCTCCAACACGTAACCGCGACGGATATAGCCATCGAGCTTGTTGGATTCCGGGTCGTAGATGTAGTACTCTTCGACGCCGTATTTGTTGTAGAAGCCGAACTTCCGAAGCATCTCCACCGTGCGGTTGCCAGGCGAAAGAATTTCGAAGACGACATGGGGCGGGACGTTGTCCTCCCGCCATTGCAGGTACGACCCCCGATATCCCGCCGGACGGCCGAATACGACCATCGCATCAGGCGCGACGCGAATGGTCGGCTCGCCTTCCACGGGATACCAAAGCAGGTCGCCAGCCACGAAAACGTCCGCCCTGCGCTTGTACAGCGCACGCAAACCACCGGCAACTTTCTGGATCCAGTCGAACTGCAGCGTGTTCTCGGCGATGGGCTCACCGTCGCTTTCGGGGTAGATGCTTCGCTTCGGCGGTGCATAGGAAACGATTGGTGTCATGATCCTATTTCACCAGCCCGTTCCCCACTTTGCAAGCCCCTGTATCTCTACACATCGACATATTCGCCCGGATGGATGATCAGCGGAACAGCACTGGTTTCCTTGCGGACGCGCAGCCCCCATGCCCCCGCATCCTGCGCGATGAGCGGGAACGTATCGTAGTGCACCGGCATCACCCGGGCGGGGTTCAGCAGTTTGATCGCACGGATGGCATCGTCGGGGCCCATCGTGTAGTTGTCGCCGATCGGCAGCACGGCGAGGTCAAGCCCTTCCTCGCCGATCAGTTTCATGTCACCGAATAGTCCCGTGTCGCAGGCCAGATAAATTTTCTTCCCCCCCTCGACGGTGATCAGAAAGCCGCAGGGGTTGCCGCCATAGCTGCCGTCGGGCAGGGCCGACCCGTGGAATGCCAGCGTCATCTTCACCCGTCCAAACGGGAACGTGTACGCCCCACCATGCTGCATGCCGTGGACGTTGCGGACGCCCATCTTTTCGTTGAACCATGTCGCGATTTCATAATTAGCGATGACAGTCGCCCCGGTTCGTTCGGCAATTTCGATCGCATCGCCCACATGATCGCTGTGCCCGTGCGAGACCATGATGAAGTCGGCCGGCAGATCGCCTGCCTTCGCCGACGCCTTGGGGTTGCCCGTGAGAAACGGGTCGATCAGCACATTCAGCCCGGCGGTTTCCAGATGCATTGCCGAGTGGCCAAGCCAGCGTAAACGGGTAGACATGGGTGGCTTTCCAGTAGAAGTCCGAGGTCAACTTGGTTCCGACGCTGTTTTATCAATCCCCAATCGGGTGGGGATGACTATAATCACCGCTTGCGGAAACTCTGGCACCGACAGCGAGCGTACGATCCATGCCGTTGACAGCGACATTCACCGAAGAGACCGTCCGCGGAATAGCCCCGGACGAAGCCACCTTCAAGAAGGCCGGCGAAATCGCCCGGTCCGGTAAGTTCGCCAACCTTGGCGTCTCTGCCGACGGGAGCTGGCTGCTGGGCGAGTTCGCCGGCGTCGCCGCCCTGCCGTATCAACTCTCGGCCGATTTCCATGATCCCGCGATCCCGGTGCTGCGCAGCAATTCTCCCAGCCGCGTCACTCCCGACAAGTTCAGCCTGGGCCTGTTGCTCAGCTATCTGCAGGACCCCGATGCATTCGCGCCTCGCGAACCGGGGGACGAGCTCCTGATCAAGCGCGAGAAGAAACTCGCGATGGACGAGAAGAAGAAGACCGGCAGCGCCGCCCCTCGCAAGATCAGTAAGACCGCACCGGACAAAAAGCTGACCGCACAGCGCGATGCACTGGAAGTGCTGGATCGGCTGTTGGTCGAAATGGTTGCCGGCGGCGTCTGGTTTTCGCCACAACATGTTGAAAAGGTCGAGAAACTGTCGAAGCAGATCAGCGATGCGTCGATTCCGGCCGCAACCTTCGGCCTTCGCCGCCTGCAGTTGATCGCCAAACAAAAAGACTTGAACGAAGACGACAAGGTCATCGCCGGTACGGACGTCATTGCGGCCATCTGGTCCGCGGTGAAGCGGACGCGCGCCACACTCGCCGGCAGGCCGATCGAGAACGACGCGGACGCACTCTACGAAGACCTCACGGGAAAGACCTGGCAGACGAACGACCTGCGTGAAAAAGGCTGCGTTCTCACGGAACTGTCTCTTCTGGAACTGGCATTTGAACGCATCGATGATGAAGCACGCCAACAGCGGCTGGAAGTCAGCAACCTGCTCGATCTGACGTCGGGCCAGATTTACCAGGCAATCGCCAATCGGCCGTTCAAAGGTCTGAATCAGATTCCGCAGCAAACGAGCTACATGACGCCGCTGACGGTCCCGGAAGGATCGCTGGTGCCCGGTTTCGTTAATCGCCGACTGCGTTGGGAAAAAGGCAGCGAGCATCTCAACGAAAACCCGCCGGGCGATTTGCTTGAGAAGGCCCTCGGCCTCGCCAGAACGGATTTCAAAGAGGCTCTGGCGGAGTTCCGTGCCCAGCTGAAGCAGCCGCTGGCCCCGCGTGACGCCGTCTTCTTCCTGCGCTGCGAGAAACTCGGTAAGGTCGGCGACAAGGTAATCATCGCGGATACCGATGGCACGCGAGTCGAATTGAAAGATCGCCGCAAGGACTACTCGAACGTCGCGAATCTGGTGCGTGCCGCGGGCATGATTGGCAAGGACAAGCCTGCCGTGCTTGTGCGGTTCTATGTGCTGCCGCTGACGAATATGGTTCTGGCCGTGCCGCTTGCGGCGGTCAGCGCCAAGCATCACCTGCGGCTAGGCGTGTAATTCGGCCCCGGGCCGCCAACGATCAACGATTCAGATCTGGGAGTCTCCCGAATGCGCGACGTGCTGGTACCGCTGGTCAGCGACCTTCTACAGGTGATCTCGACCGGAACCGACAACAACGGTGTTGGCCGACTGAGCCGTCATGCGGCCACGCTCAGTGCCGTCAGCGGTCAGGATCCCGCGATGGCCCCGCTGGCGGAGAGTGCGCAGCGGGCAATGGCCGCGGAGGCCGATGAGGCCCCATTGCCGCTGCTCGATCTGATTCAGGGCGTGATGGAATCCCGTGCGGGACTGGCCGAGTTCCACGCGGTTAGTGGCGAAATCAAGGAAGTCCCCGAAGTCGGATACTGGGCCACACCGATGCCGGCCGAAGTGCTGTACACGCTGATACCGGAGACTCGCCCGTTCGCCAAACGGGCCAAGGCACCGGAACAGATCGAGAACATTGAAGCAGCAGGCCGACGCGGCCAGGTGGCGGACCTTCGCCTGGTTCAGCCATTTCTCAAGATGCTGACCGAGAAGGCCGGCAACACCGTCGCTGACGTAATTGCCCGCATCGCGATTCCCGCTTACGGGCGAGTGATCCTTAATGACTTGTGGCCGACGCTGGCGCCCGAGAACCGCACATTCATTGCCGCGTACAAGATCGATGTCGAGCTGACGCTGGCCCGCTTGCTCGATAAGTCTGGCGACAAGAAGAAGTCCGACAAGGGCGGCAACGTGATGAAGGCGGTCGAGAAGCTGATGACGACCGTCAATGAAGACGGCAGTTCGATCGGCCCCGAATCGCTGCCAATCATCAAACTGGCGCTGAAGCATGCACCCGATCAGGGGTTCCGCCGCAAGCTGGCCGATATCGTCGCCAGCATGGGCTCGCGCGGTTCGGATGCACTGCCGGAATTGATCGATGCCTTCGAGAACACCGGCCTGACGCGCGATTACTACCTCGTCCGGCCGATTGTGGTACTGGGCAAGGAATCGAACGAAGTGGCCGACACCGTACTGCGGGCGATGGGCGACCGCGACCCCGTGGTGCGACTGATGGCCGTCTTCAACTTCGGCCAGATGGGCAACGTGGCCGAGAAGGGCCTGTCGCAAGTGGAAGACCTCGCCGAGTCCGACCCGGATACCAAAGTACGCGAGACGGCGACCAAAATGTTGAACAAGCTGAAGATCAAGTTCGGCCTCGCCGAGCCTGCCTCGCTGGAAATCTGATCGCACGCAGCGTCATCTGAAAAAGTTCGCTACAGAGGTCGCCAAGAACAAAAGGAAAGGCATCGAGCGTCCTTTCCTCTGTGTTCTCGGTGACCTCTGTGGCAAAATGGATCTCAATCGTACCGCCTTCTGACATTTTTGCACGCTTCCGGAGTCGTTCATGGGGTCGAATTCCTTCCGGGATGCCGCCCGGCTCAGCGTTCTCATCGTCATTCTTGGCCTGACGGTTCACGCTCAGGCACCGAAGAAGGACGTTCCGGCCGATCCGCTTGCGGGTGTTAAGGTACCGGAAGGCTACACCGCGACTTTGTTCGCCGGACCGCCGGACATCAGCTACCCGACCTGTATCGCAGCATCGCCGGACGGAATCCTGTTCGTCGGCGTCGATCTCAATGGATCGCTGGGCGCGAAGCCGCAGAAGGGCAAGGTTGTCCGCTGCATCGATACCGACAATGATGGCAAGGCCGACAAGTTCAACACTTTCGTCGAAGTCGATAGCCCGCGCGGGCTCTATTTCGATCACAAAACGCTCTATGTGCTGCATCCGCCCAATCTCTCCGCCTATCACGATGATGACGGCGACGGTGTGTCCGATCGCGAAGAAGTGCTCGTCAAAGGCATCGGCTTCGATCTGAAGTTTCGCGGGGCCGACCACACGACCAACGGCATCCGCATGGGCATCGATGGCTGGATCTACATCGCCGTCGGTGACTATGGCTTCGTGAAGGCCGAGGGTAAGGATGGCACCACAAAGCAACTGCGCGGCGGCGGCATCGCCCGCGTCCGGCCCGATGGCAGCGGTCTCGAAATCGTCTGCGACGGCCTGCGCAACATCTATGACGTGGCCGTCAGCCCGACGCTCGATCTGTTCACCCGCGACAACACCAACGATGGCGGCGGCTGGAATGTGCGGTTGTCGCACATCATCCCGACCGGCCACTACGGCTACCCGCGCCTGTTCGTCAACTTCCCCGAAGAGATCATCCAACCGCTCAACGACTTCGGCGGCGGTTCGCCCACGGGGTCGATCTTCCTCGATGAACCCGGTTTCCCGGTCGGCCTCTACACCTGCGAATGGGGCAAGAGCGGCATCTACACGCACCCGCTGAAGCCGAAGGGCGCGACCTACGAGAAGTCCGAAGACAAGTCGTGGCTGGGCATCACGCGCCCCACCGACATCGACGTCGATGGCAGCGGCCGCATGTACATCTCCAGCTGGAAAGACGGTAGCTTCGACTTCAGTAAACCGGATGTGGGTTTCGTGATTCGCGTGGTGCCGAAGGGGTGGAAATACGAGCACGAGGCGCCACGAAAAACGGATACCCTCATTCCATTCATCAACAAAAGGCTCGGGTCAGACAGCGCGGTCCAACGGCTCGCTGCTCAGCGAAATATCCTGCAGCATCCAACTGCATTGGGTGTAGTCGAAATCGATCGCATTAAAGCGATGGCGAAGGATGACAAGAACCCGGCCGTCCGGATAACAGCGATTTTCACGCTGATGCTGACGAGGCCGAATCCGCAAACCCTTTCATTCCTGGCCACGCTCGCCGAGGACCTGTCAATTCGTGAGTCCGTTCTGCGAGCGCTGACCGACGACCCGCGCCTGTTTCAACTCACGAAGGGTGATGCGGAGCCCTTCCCCCGGCGGAAGTTCGCGGAAGCCTTCCCCTGGCGACTCTTCGCCGACGGCCTTCGCGACGAGAACCCGCGCGTCCGCCTGCAAGCGGTCATCGGCTTGGGGCGCTCCGGTAAGGCAGAATT
>JBBQII010000006.1:0-19420 GCA_038324795.1 Gemmatales bacterium | reverse complement strand
TGCGGCGGGTACCCCAGCCCCGTTTGATGTCAGCATTGTTGCCGAAGTTCTCGGGCCGAATCTGCTGGCTGTGGCAGTAAATGCAGCCGTTCTGCTGGTACACGCTTTTGCCGCGCAGGGCCGTGCCACTGAGTGGCCGGGGGTACGCGGTCGTCGTACCGCCCTGATCCTCAATGAACGGTTCCTGATACTGCACACGCAACGCGGACAGGACCGGGAAACTGGAGTTGGCCGGCAGCATCGGCAGCAGCACCAGCCCCAGCCACGACGACGTGAACGTGAGCATTGCCCCCAGGAAAATGACCATGCCGCGATCCATGATTCAACCTCGGTTGCCGCTCTTTCCCCCTCTCCCCCGCTTCGGGGGAGAGGGCCGGGGTAAGGGGGCGGGATCTCGCGATACGCAATCCCCAACCCCCTCACCCTAACCCTCTCCTCCGCAAAGCCGGGGGAGAGGGGACAAGTAATTCGATCGCTTATCCCTACACACTCAGCGCTGCCGGTTCGCGCACGGGCGTCACCCGCTTCTCCACGAACAGTGTCGGCCCCGAGCGCACCTTGCCGAAGCCGCAGACGTTCATCACCACCAGCGTGGCGAAGATAATGTGGCCCAGTGTCATCATGGTTCCCGCCACCGATCGGCCCATCAGGTACGGGATCGTGCTACGGACGATCTTGATGAACGGCACGTTCGGGTCGATCAGCGCCAGGCCCTGATACCAGCCGCCGATCGACAGCGACGTGAAGTAAAGCGTGATGCCGATGGCTGTCAGCCAGAAGTGCCAGCGGATCATCCGGCCCGAGGCCCATTCACGCCCGGTCAGTCGCGGCACAATATAGTAGGTCGCCCCGAACATGATCATCGCATAAAAGCCATAGACGCCCAGGTGGGCATGGGCGACCGTGTAATGCGTGAAGTGGGCAATCTCGCTGAACGCCTTCAGCGACTCGAAGGCCCCCTGCACGCTGACCGCGGTGTAGGCGATGGCGCCGAACACGACGAACCGCAGGGTCGGGCTGTAGCGCAGGTGGTGGAAATGCCCGCGCATCGTCATGTGGTGATTCAGCGCTACCGCTGCCACGGGGATAAGCATCATCATGCTGCCGACGATGGAAGCCGACGACATCCATGCCGGGATCGGCCCGCCGATCAAGTGATGCATGCCGGCCCAACTGTAAAACAGTGCCAGCGCCCAGAAGCCGATCACGCTGAGATAGTAGCTATAAACCGGCCGGCCGATGACTTTCGGGATCAGGTAGTAGGCGGTGCCGACGCCCACGGGGGTGATCCACAGGCCCAGCACGTTATGGTTGAACCACCAGTTGGTCGTCGCCTGCACAACGCCCGTGGCAGGGCTGAATCGCAGGTTCAGACCCAGCAGGGTGATATCGAGACCGAAGATGACCAGTACCGCCGTGACGTAAAGCCAGGGCATCCAGAACATCGCACCCATGATGTACCACTGGGTGACGTAGACATGCGGCTCGCGGCGATTGCGGAACGTCGCCACGGTCCATGCCGCGACGATGGCCAGCCCCGCAGTCAGGAACGGGGCAACTACGGGCGGCATGTCGAGCCATTCGACGCTCTGCCCGAAGCCGACGAGGATCCCGATCACGCCGATGGTCATGCCGATGTTCCAGATCGCCGCGGCCAAGATCAGTACGCGCGGGTAGATCAGTTCACAGCGAGCCAGCCGGCACATCTGCCAGACCGACACGGCAATCGCCATGCAGAAGCTCCAGCCAAGGCTGACTGAACTCAGGTGCGCGGCCCGCACCCGGCCAAAGGTCATCCATGATGCACCGGGGAAGATCCATTCGGGGCTGTGCAACTTGATCGACGCGAGCAGCGCCAGGGCCGAGCCGATCAGCAGCCAGGCAATGCCGCAGCAGATCCAGATGAGGACCGGCAACCGGCACGAAGCGTCGATGCGCGCGCGCTCGAGGGCGTAGCGTGCCTTGTCGTCGATACCTTTTTGCCCGGCCTCGGTCATTCGCGGCCACCCTTCATGTCAGGAAAACGATCGGTCAACTGGCCGACCGGTTCATGCGGATCAAAGATCGTCCGGCTGCTGCGCTCGAAGTTCTGGAACTGCCCGTCGCGCACCGCCCAAGCCAACGCCAGCACGGCCGCCCCGCCGAAGAAGGCGACCGAGCCGATCAGGACAGCGTAGACGATGAAGTCGTCGATGGTCATGGTTACTGCTTCTTCGGTGTGGGGAAGGAAGCCATCTCCCCCTTGGTTTTACCTTCTTCAATCAACACGCTCATCGCCCGGTCGACGGGGACACGCCAGGTTTTCGTGGCCGGGTCGTAGCCGTAGTTGTCGAGCACATCGCGCTGCTGGGCACGCAGTTCCTGCAACTGCTGTTCGCCGCTTGCGGACGTCGGCCCGCCGTCGAGCGTCTTCGAGT
Source organism: Gemmatales bacterium (assembly GCA_038324795.1). Lineage (GTDB taxonomy): Bacteria > Planctomycetota > Planctomycetia > Gemmatales > Gemmataceae > JAIOQJ01. The sequence goes on along the minus strand of JBBQII010000006.1, from coordinate 17,003 downwards.
ACTCGACGAAGAAGATGACCATGCCACCGAAAACGAAGAAGATCAACATCGAGGTGATGATCGTCACCCACGGCGCGCCGGGCGGTTCGGGCAGGGCACCGGGTGCGCCGGGGGTGCTGGTGTCGTAGTTAGCCATAAATCGTTACCTTCGCCGCGTCGTCATGTTGTCGTCACGCAGGGTGGGTGGAGGCTTTGCGGAACCCACCTTCTTCAATGGTCGTTTATCGCCGAACGGTGGGTTCCGCTAAGCCTCCACCCGCCCTACGCAAAGACCACGCAAAGACTAATCGCCAAACTCATCCACTTCGTGATTCACGGATTCGTCGAAGCGCACATCGCGGACCGGGACCAGGTTCTCGTTCCGGAAGCCGTAGACGACGCTGCCGACGATCACGCAGCCGAACATCACGATCGAAGCCAGGTCCATCCAGTGAACCGAGACGCCGGCCGACGGGCGATCGTGCACGGTCGCTTTCAGCCCTTCGGGCATGATCTCCCAGTACAGGTGCGTCATCTGCCAGAACAGCACCCATGCGGCCGTGAAGCCGATGATCTTCGGGTTGCGCTTGTTACCGCGTGGCAGCAGGATCAGGAACGGCACGCCGAAGTAGCAGATCGGCAGCAGGATCGACAGCGTGTACCAGGTGCCCACGCGGCGGTCCCAGTAGAACTTCGTTTCCTCGGGAATGTTGCCGTACCAGTAAAGGAAATACTGGGCGAATGACACATACGTCCAGAACACGGTGAAGCCGAACATCAGCTTGCCCATGTCATGGAAATGCTCACGGGTGATGGTGTGCTTCAAGTAGCCGAACGAGTGCATGGCGATGACGATCAGCACGCAACTGACGATCGACCCGCGAATGCCGTCGGCCCAGAAGATCACGCCGAAGATGGTCGAGAACCAGTGATAGTTCAGGCTCATGATCAGGTCGAACGCCGCGAAGGTGGATGTCAGGGCCAACAGCGCGATGCCCGACGGCGCGTACCATTCCAGCTTGCGCTGCAGCTTCTTGCGCTCTTCCAGATCTTCCGTGTGGTCGACCTGCAGCGACAGCCGCCGCATCAGGTTCGAATAGATGATCCAGACCGCGAAGTAGACGGCCACGCGAATGATAAAGAATGTCGGGCTCAGCCAGTCGGCCTTGCCGTTCTTGAGATCATCCGCATGCGACCACTTGAAGATGGTGCCGATGCCCAGCGCGATCGGGATGAACAGCACCGCCAACACGGGAATCGCCCGGTGGATGTTCTCGTAGATCCGCCGCAGGCCGACCGACCAGCCGGCGGCGGTGATGTGGTGGATCAGGTTCCAGAACAGAGCCCCCAACGCGATCGACAGGGCCCAGGTGTAGCCCCACAGATAGCTGAAGAAGAACTGCCGTTTGCCGGGCGTGTCGTCGACGAGGTAACCGACGGCAAGGCACGCCGCTGCCAGACCGCCGACGAAGGCGACCTTCCGGAAGGCACCGGTTCCGTCGGCGGCATCAAGGCGAGGCGTGTCGATCACGATGGCGTGGCTCATTTCGCACCTCCCAGCAAGCGCGGCCGCAGAATCGGGTCGACCAGCGATTCCGGGGCGTTCTGGCTCAGTTGCAGCGCCCGCAGGTACGCGACGATCGCCCAGCGGTCTTCGACGGCGATCTGGTGCCCGTAAGACGACATCGTGTTCTTGCCATTGGCGATGACGTCGTACAAGTAGCCATCGGGCACTTCCCGCAACCGATCGTTGTGGTAGCTGGCGATGCCGATCATCCCCTTGCGGCCGACGATGCCGTGTGCCGTGTCGCCCTGGCCGCCGAAGCCGGTCTCGCCATGGCAGACGGAACAGTTGATGACGTAGCGCTGCTGGCCGCGGCGCATCAGGGCGTCCCAGCCGGTGTAGCCGAGCTTGCCGTCGGCATAGACGGCCTTCTCGATCACCCGCTTCGGAATGTGCGGCACGAAGAAATTGACGACGACTTCCTGATCGACTTCTTCTTCCACGTTCTCCGTCTCCGGCTTGCCGTCTTTGTCCTTCAGGGGATTTCCGTCCTTGTCGAGTTTGGGCTTCGGCGTCTGCTTCTTCACTTTCACCATCTGCTTCTCATCGGGCTTGCTGCGGCCGGTGAAGTAGATCGGGTCGCTCTCGGGGATGAAGTCGACGTTGGGTCCCTGATGATCGCCGGCATCGAAGCGCGTGCCATTGCCGTCGTACGGCACGGTGCCGACGACCGGCATGCGCGACGATCGGCCGTCCGAGAAGTAGGCCGACTGCCCCTGCGCGCCGTAGCGGGCCTGGTACTTCATGTCCAGGAACACGTGCCAGGGCCGATTGGTCGAAGTCTGCCCGCGAAAGCCGAGCAGACCGACGACGACCGCGGCACAGGCGAACAGGATCAGAACGATACGCAACATAAATATTCATCCCAACATGAGCCCTGCGGGCTCATCGCTAACAATCAATTAACGCGATGTTGTATCCACCGAGAGCCGTCATTTTCTCCCGCACGGCGTTGACGTTGTACTGCGGGTCCTTCGCTTCGATGCTCAGGATAAAGGCATCGTCCATTGCCCGGCCCAGCGGGTTGTACTGGTCCATCGGATGGAAGAACCGCGGCAGCCCGCACAGCCCCAGCATGCCGAAGACCGTGAAGAACGCGCTGAACAGCACCATCAGTTCGAAGCAAACCGGTACGAATGCCTCCCACGACGTGTACTGCTTGCCCTGCACGATCGTGGGGTAGTAGACGCCCATCAGATAGAACTGCATAAACAGCCCGATGGACAACCCGGTGATCGACCCGCAGATGGTGATCCACGGTTGCGGCGACCGCTTCAGGCCGATCGCCTTGACCATGCCATGCACCGGGTACGGCGTGTAGGTATCGATCGTCTTGTACCCCGCGTCGCGGAACGACCGGGCCGCTGCCAGCAACACCTCGGGCCCGTGGAACTCCGCCGCGATGCCCCACGACTCGCCGGACGATCCATCTTTCGAAGTCACCAGTTGATCAGCGGGAACAATTGTCTTCGGCAGCGTGAGCTCGGGTTCGCCGGGCTTGTGGGCATGCTCATCGACAGTGGTCCCGGACCCTGCTCCGCCCATGTCGCCGGCCCCATGCGGGTTCGCGCCGGGCAGTACGCTCTTGATTTCCGCCATCGAGATCATCGGCAGATAGCGCATGAACAGCAGCGTCAGCGTGAAGAACAGGCCGAAGTCGCCAAGCATCTGCAGCCAGTCAACCCACGACGGGGTGAAGTTGCCCCAGTTGCCCGGCAGGAAGTCGCGATGCAGCGACTGCACGATGATGACGAACCGTTCCCACCACATGCCGACATTCACGAACGTGGCGACGATCAGCAGCTTCCAGGGTGTGGTCCGCCACGATTTCATCCACAGCAGTTGCGGGATGAACAGATTGCAGGTGATCATGCTCCAGTAGGCCCACCAGTAGTCGCCGGTGGCGCGGTTCACGAAGATCTGCATCTCGTACGGGTTGCCCGAGTACCAGGCGATGAAGAACTCCATCGCATAGGCGTACCCGACGATTGTTCCCGTGGCGAGGATGAACTTGGCCATCACATCGAAATGGCGCGTTGTCACGATATCTTTCAATCCCGGGTACATCGTGCGTACCGGGATCATGCATTGCAATACCATGGCGAAGCCGCCGAAGATCGCCCCCGCCACGAAGTAGGGCGGGAAGATCGTCGTATGCCAACCGGGGATGACCGATGTTGCGAAGTCGAACGACACAACCGAGTGAACCGACAGCACCAGCGGGGTCGAGAACCCGGCCAGCAGCATGTAGGCGATCTCATAGTGCCGCCAGTTGCGCGTCGAGCCGCGCCAGCCTAATGAAAGTACGGCGAACACGAACTTGCGATACTTCGATGTCGCCCGTTCACGCAATGTTGCAAGATCGGGAATCAGCCCGGTGTACCAGAACAGGACCGACACCGTGAAGTAGGTCGACACGGCGAACAAGTCCCACAACAACGCCGAGCGAAAGTTCTGCCAGATATGGTTGGCGTTGGGCAGCGGGAACATGAACCAGGCATACCAGAAGCGGCCGACGTGAATGCCGGGATAGACGCCGGCACAGATGACCGCGAACAGCGTCATCGCTTCGGCATAGCGGTTGATGGCCGTGCGCCACTTCTGGCGGAACAGGAACAGAATGGCCGAGATCAGTGTTCCGGCATGGCCGATGCCGATCCAGAAGACGAAGTTGGTGATGTCGAACGCCCAGCCGACCGGGATGTTCGAGCCCCAGACGCCGACGCCGGTCGAGATCAGGTATGTGGCCGCGACGACGCCGCCCAGCATGATCGTCGAATTCAGGATCAGGAACGGCCACCACCAACCCGGCTGGGGATTCTCCGTGATCGAGGCGATTGTCTCGGTCACCTGATGGAAGTTATGGTGCGCCGGTTCGACCCACGGAATGCGCTCGTCGAATCTCGACAGCTCGGGGTCTCTTGCTTCGGAGGATAGCAGGGAGGTAGTCATTCTTCCACCTGCTTGTCAGGAGTCGGAACATTGCAAATTGCAAATTGAGAACTTAATGACCGCAGTGCGCAAGCGGATGCGCTGCTCTGCAATTGGAAATTTGCAATTTGCAACTTGCAACTTGCAATCTCTTCATCCCTCATCAATGGGCTCCTTTGGCAGGTGCCGCTTCAGTCGACTTCATCGCCGGGTTGAGGTTCCGCCAGCGCGGCAAATAACTTGTGCGCGGCTTCGTGTTCAGTTCACCCTGGACGAGATAGTCCGGCTCGTCTTTCTTGTTCTTCAGCGCGTACACTTTGCTCTTCAGATCGCGGACGTTGCCGAAGACGATCGCACCCGTCGGGCATGCCTGTTCACAAGCGGTGCGGACGATGCCATCGGGCACGATGATGGAACTCTTGCCATCGATATTGCGGATGGCATAGCCCTGCTTGTATTCCTGCTTCGCGTCGGTCGTCTCGGGCGTGTCCGCCTTGTCGGCCCCGGCCTTGATCGCCAGGACTTTCGCGCCGGTCTTGGCCCGTTCGGTGCGCTGGATGCAGTAGGTGCACTTCTCCATCACGCCACGCATGCGCACGGTCACTTCGGGGTTCTTCTGCATCTTCAGCGTCTCGGGCATGCCGGCCTCCGAGAACGGGGTCGGAATGCGCAGCTCATCGATCCGGCGCTTGTTGAAGTCGAACCAGTTGAACCGCCGGGCCTTATACGGGCAGTTGTTCGAGCAGTACCGCGTGCCGATGCAGCGATTGTATACCTGCAGGTTGAGCCCCTCCGGGCTGTGCACTGTCGCGTTGACGGGGCAGACCGATTCGCACGGGGCCGCCTCGCAATGCTGGCACATCATCGGCTGCGAGACGATCGTCGGGTCTTCCGCGGGAGCCTGTTCGAGGCCGCCGGTCACGGGGCCTTCCCCCTGCATGAAGTAGCGGTGCAGGCTGATCCAGTGCATCTCGCGGTTCAGCTTCACCTCATGCTTGCCGACGACCGGGATGTTGTTCTCCGCCTGACAGGCGATCATGCATGCGGAACAGCCGGTGCAGGTGTTGAGATCAACGACCATGCCCCACTGCATGCTGCCTTCCAGCCGCTGCGGGAACGAGAGATCCTGGGCCTCGGCCAGCGCGATCTTGCGGATTCGCCGCATGCCGCGACCGGCATCCTTGTACAGCGAAGTGTCGTAACCCCACTGGAACAGCTTGGTGGGATCTTCTTCGTGGTGATGCTCGTCATGATGCTGTTCAGCGCTGTGGTCGTGATGCTCATGCACCACATACTCGCGGATGATGTCTTCTTTCTTGTCCTCGGGGATCGTGCCATGTTCCTGAGTGACGACAAGATCGTAGCTGCCGCCGGCGCGGACCACCTTGGCCGGCGCGAAGGCCAGCTGGCCCGACTTGCGGATCGGATAGACGTCGAAGCCGCCGCCCAGGTCGACCCGGCCGGGTCGCAGCCTGCCGTAGCCCAGGTGCAGTGCGATCGATCCGTCGGCCTGACCGGGCTGAATGAACGCGGGAACCTTGACCGAGGAGCCATCCACGGTGATTTCAAGCATCTCGCCGCGCTGGATCCCCAACCGCCGGGCGCTGCCGGGGCTGATGAGCGCGGCGTTGTCCCAGACGAGCTTGGTGAGCGGGTCGGGCAGTTCCAGAAGCCAACTGTTCCATGCGAAGCGGCCGTCGCCGATGCTGTAATCGGTATGGAACGTCACTTCGAGGTTCTTGTCGGTCACGGTCGAAGCCGGCTTGTACTTCGCGAGAACGGTACCCAGCGACCCGGCATCAAGGTTCGGTGTCACCGGCGGGCGTTCGCTGCCGTGGATGAACCCTTCCTGAATGAACTTCTTGAACGACAGTTCGTCGTCGGCCCCGGCCTTCTTCGCCCAGGCCTTGCGGACCAGCGGGTAGATACGAAGTTTCGCATCGGCGTATGTTGATGCGTTTTCGTAGCCGCTCAGTTGAATCAGCAGTTCCAGATCGCTGCGCGAAGGGTGCAGCGGCGCGATCATCGGCTGGATGGCCGTATGAATGCCTTCCAGCGTTTCGGTGTCGCCCCAGCATTCAAGGAAATGCGATCTCGGCAGATGCCAATGCGCCTTGGCCGAGGTTTCATCGACGAACATGCCAAGCCGGATGACGGTCGGCACTTTGTCCAGCTTATCCGCCAGGCCGAGATCAGCCGGGGCGTTGAAGGCCGGGTTGCCGCCGAGGATGACGAGCGTTTTGACCTTCTCGTCGCCGATCGCCTTCGCCAGTTCGGCGATCGACTGATACTCGTCTTCGACGATGGGCCGATAGCTCACGGCTGTGGAACCGAGAGCCTGATTCAGCAGCACGGCCAACGCATGCACGATCGCGGGCTGCCGATCGCCGACGACGATCAGGCTCTTTCCCTTGAATGCCACCAGATCACGGGCCACTTCCTTGATCCACAATTCCGGGATCGTCACACCCGGTTCAGGCAGCTTCTTAAGGGTCTGCTGCAGGGCAGCCGGGATCGATGCACCAGTGAGCGTGGCGACTTCCTTCGCCAGCGCGACAGCATAGTCGGCCACGTGGGCCGCCGGAATTCGCAGCCGATGATCGGCCATCGTGCCGGTCACCGAATAGGCGCTCTCCAGCACGTACAACCGGGAGACATCGGCCGGCGTCGGTTCGTGATCGGCATGGGCCGGGCGACGCCGCGAAGCGTAGGCCTTGCCATTGGCAACCTCGTTGCAATCGACTCCCAGGAAATCGCAATCGAGCGACACAATGCGATAGGCTTTCGCAAAGTCGGGCGTGACGATCAGCGGCTGACCGAAGGCGCTGCGAGTGCCGTCACGCGCGTTGCCATGTTCGGTCGGTTCGTACGCGGACCATAGGGCATTCGGGAAACGCGACTTCGCATGCTCGCGCAGCAATCGCAACGACGGGGACGGCGTGTTCTCGGTCAGGAACGCCAGGCCGGTTCCCTGTTCCTTGCGGAGCTTGGCGAAGTGGTCGAAGGCAAATGCATCGAACTCTTCCCATGACTTCGGCTGCAGGCCATCGGCGGACTTCTTCAGCACTTGCTTCGATCGGTCGGGCGAATAGAGATCGAGGATGGCCGCCTGCGCCTGTGCATCGGTCGCCCCCTGACTGGCCGGGTGCTTCGGGTTGCCTTCGATCTTGGTCGGCCTGCCTTCATGCGTCTCGATCAGCAGGGCCGCGCAACCACCGGGGCGCGGCATCGCGCTTGCGTAGTAAAGCGGGATACCGGGGATGATGTTGTCCGGTGTCTGCGAGTAAGGCAGAATTTCGAGGTCGGGCCGACGGCAGCCGACGGCCGCGAGCGTGATGGCCGCGGACGACAGCGCGATGAATTCGCGCCGATTCGGCGTCGGCGAGTGAATCTCGGCCTCGCCCGTGCTCTCGAAGATGTTCGCGAAGCCGGGGAACTCCGGATTGATCGCCACAGGCCCCGAAGTGAGGGGTTCCGTCGCGATCAGCGGCAGCTCGATCCCGACCGTTCGAAGACTTACGGTCGGGCTTGATTGATCGTTGATATTTTGACTCATCGGTGGCATCCCCCGCAGTGCGCCGGCGGGTTGAGATTCAGCAGTTTCTTGAGATCGTCGCTGACCGATTCCTTCGTCTGCCCGGCTTCGGGCTTCCAAAGCGGGTTGGTCACCTCGGTCCGCGGTCGCAGGGCGGCATCGAGGTTATGGTGGCAGTCAAGGCACCAGCCCATGGTCAGCGGCTTGTCGTGGTACACTACCTTCATTTCGTTCAACTGCCCGTGACAGTTCACGCAACCGACACCGCGATTGACGTGGATCGAGTGGTCGAAGTACGAATACTCGGGCAGTTTGTGGATGCGTTTCCACTCGACGGGTTCTTTCGATTTCCAGCTTTCGCGCACCAGCGACAACAGCGGGCTGTTGCCTTTGACGTTCGCTTTGCCGGCATCAACACCGTTGTGGCAGTTCATGCAGACTTGCGTATTCGGCACGTTGGCATGCTTCGATGTTTCCACATGCTGGTGACAATAACGGCAATCCATGCCCAATTGCCCGACATGCAATTGATGGGAAAACGGTACCGGTTGCTCCGGCTGGTAGCCGACGCGCGTGTACTGGGGATAGGCGTAGTAGTAGAAGCCAGCCACGAACAAGCCGCCTGCAAGCACAAGACCCAGCGTTGCGTTGCGGACTGTTCGATCAAATCCTCGCGAGAAAATCGCAGCCAAGTTCCTCGCTCCTCTCTTCGGGCGTGTTGTCAAACCCCTATCGCAAATGGAATGCCATCATGCCGATCGTGCCTTCGTGCTCGCGAAACAGAGGCAATAAGCCTTGTTTGACCCGTCGGCATTCCCGCAGGCGGGAATCGGCGTCTCAGCGCCGGGAAGGCGACATTCAGATACGGACGTAAGTAAGGTATGCGGAACACAGGCGCGTGACGAGTTGTCGCGGTTGTGGACGCGATGCGGAACGATCCGGTAGAATTCTTCTGAAGGAACTTGGACAAGAACGACAGCGGGGTAGACCATGCCGACACTCGAAGAACTCGGAGTTGACCGCGTTCCTCCTGAAGAACAGGCAGCACTTGCAGAAGCGATCTGGGAGAACCTGAACCGTTTGGATGCCGACATTGGTCTGACGAATGAGCAAATCGACGAACTCGAACGGCGTATTGCCGCAGCCGATGCGAATCCGGGCAGCGGAAAGCCGTGGGAACAGGTGAACGCGGATTTGCACGCGAAAATGCGGTGATGCCGTATCCGATCAATGTGGCAAGCGAAGCACAGGCGCAGATGAACAGTATGGATGCCGTCGGTACATGACGAGTTGCCGCGATGGTAGACGAACGCCGACACGGTGTGATACAATAAGATCGCCGTCGAACCTCGCAGTGAACGGAGACGACACTCACAGAGCTTGGGATCGACCGACTCCCTCCCCATGAACGTGCAGCCATTGCGGAAGCAATCTGGGAGAGCCTCGCTTTCGAACAGATTGACCCGGACATAGAGGCTGCCCATTGGGCCGAGATCGAACGGCGACTAGCGGAAGCCGATGCAGATCCGGACGGCGGAATACCCTGGGAGCAGGTGAAAGCTGAGTTGCTGGCGGAGTTGGACTGATGGCACTCCCCGTCCGACTGCGTCCTGAAGCCCAAAAGGACATGCGCGAGGCGTTCCATTACTACAAGAGGATTCGCAAGGAGTTGGGTGCCGGCTTCGTTGCTACGGTTCACTACCCGCTTGATCGAATTGCTGCCAATCCGCGAATGCACGGTGTGATCCGACACGGAGTTCGCAAGACATTCCTTGCCGCGTTTCCTTGCTGCGTCTACTATCGCGTCGAACCAGTACGAGTGGAGGTTTCCGCAATCGTCCACACAAGTCGTCATCCTTCAACCTGGCAGTGTCGTCTTCCTGAGTTCGATGACGACAATGAACGATTAAGTTCTTCGGAATCTCCATGAAAGTCACTCTCGAATACGGCCGCACCGGTCTTGATGTCGAACTCCCCAACAAGACGATCGGGCCGTTGAGCATCCGCGACGCGGTACCGCTCGACGACCCCGAGGCCGCGCTGCATGCGGCACTCGCGAACCCGATCGGCACCAAGTCGCTCGCGGAACTGGCGAAGGGGAAGAAGAGCGCATGCATCCTCATCTGCGATATTACCCGGCCGGTGCCGAACAAACTGCTGCTGCCGCCGGTGCTCGAGACGCTTGAAGAAGCCGGGATTCCTCGCTCCGAGATCGTCATCCTCAACGCCACGGGCCTGCATCGGCCGAACGTCGGCGATGAAATGATCGAGATGGTCGGTGAGGAGATCGCCCGCAACTACCGCATCGAGAATCATCACGGCAAGGTTCGCGATGAACACACGTTCCTCGGCACCACGCCCAACGGCGTCCCGGTCTGGATCGATTCGCACTATATCAACGCCGAACTGAAGATCACCACCGGGTTGATCGAACCGCACCTGATGGCCGGGTACTCGGGCGGGCGCAAGGTGATCTGCCCCGGCATCGCGGCCCTGGAGACAGTGAAGGTCTGGCACGGGCCGAAGTTCCTGGAACATCCGCTGGCCGACTGCGGCATCGTGAAGGGCAACCCCGTCCACGAAGAGAATACGCGCATCGCACTGATGGCCGGGTGCGACTTCATCGTCAACGTCGTGATCGATGCCAAACGGCGCATCACGTGGCTGGGCGCCGGCGATATGATCCTGGCTTGGGAAAAAGGTGTCGAGTTCTGCCAGGAGGTGGTGAAGGTCGGCGTGCCGGAGGCGCTCGATGTCGTCGTGACCTCATGTGCCGGGTACCCGCTCGACACGACCTGGTACCAGGCGGTGAAAGGGCTGACCGGGGCGCTGCCGATCGTCAAGAAGGGCGGCACCATCGTCATGGCGGCCAGCCTGAGTGAAGGGCTCGGCAGTCCCGAGTTCGTGCAGTTGATGAAAGAGAACCGCGACCTGAAGGCGTTCATCACGCGCATTCTGGAGACCGACTACTTCATCATGGATCAATGGCAGCTCGAAGAGTTGGCCAAGGTGATTCGCCACTGCAAGGTGAAGATCGTCTCGGACGGCCTGTCGGCCGACATCCTGCGCGAGTGTTACGTCGAACCGGTGCCCACCGTGGAACAGGCCGTGGCCGACTCGCTGAAAGAATACGGCCCAGTGGCGACTCTGTCGGTCATTCCCAAAGGCCCGTACGTGCTGCCGTACGTGCAGTCGGCGTAGAATTGCTGCAAGCCGCCTCAACGACTGTCTTTGGTGCACGCGTTTTGCGCAATCAGCTATGCTTGTCTTCACAGCGGCTTGTCTGTGGTGCACGCGTCTCGCGTGCACGTATCAGGCAGGTCCTATATGCCCCGCGGAGCGAATTCACCGGCGGGCATGAACATGCACGCGAGACGCGTGTGCCACGACCTTCACCATGCATGAATTTCCTTCCCGCTCGACGCAAGGACTGATCATGAAACCCGTGCGACTGCTCTGCTTCGGCATCCTGCTCACCGGCCTTGCGTTCGTCATGCCGTCGTCGACGCGTGCTCAGAAGGCCAGCGAGGAAAGCGACGCCTTCTTCAAGTCGCCCAAGGTGACACGCGTCGATATCGAGATTGGCGACAAGGAGATGGAATCGCTCCGCCGTGAACAGCGCAAGTACGTCAAGGCGACCATCAAGGTCGATGGGCAGGTCGTTGGCCGCGACGTCGGCATTCATCTCAAGGGCGCTGCCGGCAGCCTGCGTGCCATCGACGACAAGCCCGGACTGACGATCAACATGGACAAGTTCGTGGACGGCCAACGCTTCCATGGCATGGACAAATGGCACCTGTCGAACTCCGTGCAGGACCCCAGCTACATCAGCGAGTACATCTGCGGCGAACTGTTCCGTGCCGCCGGTGTGCCCGCTTCGCGCGTTTCGTTCGCGATCGTCACCATCAACGGCAAGAAGAAGGGGATGTATTACCTGAAAGAAGGGTACGACAACTTCTTCCTGAAACGCCATTTCGGCGGCGACGAAGGCAACTTCTACGACGGCGGCTTCCTGCGCGATCTCGATCAGCCGCTGCAGTTGGTTTCAGGCAAGGACGACGTCAAAGAGCACAAAGACCTGAAAGCGCTGGTGGCTGCGGCCCGCGAGCCGGATGTCAACACTCGCTACCAGAAGATGGAAAAGCTCCTTGAAATGGACAAGTTTCTGGCATTCTGTGCCCTTGAAGCGATCGCCTGGGACTGGGACGGCTACCCGATCAACCGCAACAACTACCGGCTGTACCACAACCCGAAGACCGACAAGATCACGTTCATTCCCTCGGGCATGGACCAGATGTTCGGCGACCCGCGCGGCCCGATCCTGCCGGGCTTCAATGGCCTGGTCGCCCGGGCTGTCATCGAGACGCCGCAGGGCAGGAAGCTCTACTACGAGAAGATGGACGAGATCATGAAAAAGGTCTTCAACGTCGAACAACTATTGAAGAAACTTGATGAATTGGAAGCGGTTGTACAACCCGCCCTGGAATCAGTCGATGCCGGACAGGGCAAGAACTACAAGGGCCAGGTGAACCGCCTGCGCGATGCGTTCAAGGTGCGGCAGAAGACCGTGGAAGAGCAGTTGTCGAAGATTAAGAAGTAAACACACTTCGTAGAGCGTGCATCCCGACGGCATGCATGCTCATGTTGCCAGCAACTCCCGCAGTTTCAGATGGAACGGCCCGAGCTTGCCGCCGTAGTTCCCGGCACTGATCCGGACGATGCCCGGTCCGCAGGCCGCACGCACGCCACGCCGAGTCGCCTCTTCCACCACTGCCAAAGTGATGCCGTCGATGACGATCTCATACGCGGCATTCACGTTTGCCGGCAGTGCGCTTTGCACCACTCCCTTGAGCGTCGGGCAATAGGCCTCGTTCACACTGGCGCGCAGCTTCTTGTAGCGGCTGCCCACCTTGCTGCCGCTGCGGACGATGCCGCCGGGGAATGGCAGGATCACGCCTTCCAAACCGCGGATGGCCGAGACTGCTGCCTCGGCCGCCTGCAGCGCGACCGCCTGTGTTTCCCCAAGGATCAGGAAGTTGCCGCCCGCCACGCCCTTGACCGTGCCGAACTTGTCTTCGCAAAGAAACTCGCCATCCATGCCGGGGATGCGCCAGAAACGGCGCTCGTCGAGCAGCTTGCTGATCTGCCAGCCGTCGCCGAAGAAACGCAGGTTGCCGCCCACACTGATCGCCCGATCGTCGATCAGCAGGCCGTTGAAGCATGCTGTTGTCGGACAGGTCAGCACACACTGACCAACACGGTTGACGACCGCTTTCTGCAAGGCGTCGCGGCTGAAGCCGAAGAGAAGAAGTGAGATGCCCGGTCGGCCATCGGGGGTGTCGTTCTCGCTCAGTGTCTTCTCGATCCCCGCTTCGGCATCGCAGCCGATGACCGACGCGGCATAGCCCGTGGTCACGCGTCCGGCCGTCAGCGCCCAGTCCGGCGTTGCCGCGGTTACGATCAGCCGGACCGCGCTCATCGGGAACGCCTCGGCGAACGTGTCTTCAATCTCGGTTCCTTCGATGATCAGCGGATAACTCCGAAACGGAATCATGGCGACGCCGCAAGCGGCTACTGGATTACCATACGTCTCGATTGACGGGCAACCATGTTGCGTGCATACTAATCACATGTCCACTACTCATCGCGGCCGGGGCGCGGGCGACAATCCGCCGAACCGGTTCATCCCCCTGTATCGTGAAAAGCTCGACACCTGGTGCGAGGAGGACGACCCCGCGCCGCACACGCTGTTCTTTCGCGATCAGTCGCGGACGCTGCTGTCGAGCAACGACAGCCCGGATATTCCGTTCACCTTCAGCCTGAACCCGTACCGCGGCTGCGAACATGGGTGCATTTACTGCTACGCCAGGCCCACACACGAATGGCTGGGATTGTCAGCCGGGCTTGATTTCGAGAGCCGGATCTTCGTGAAGGAGGACGCTCCGGAGTTGTTGCGGCGGGAACTGGCATCGAAGAAATGGCAGCCGCAGAACGTGTCGATCGGCGCGGTCACCGACCCTTATCAGCCCGTCGAGCGTCGTCTGCAACTGACCCGGCGCTGCCTTGAGGTCTTTGCCGAGTTCCGCAATCCGGTCGGCATCGTCACGAAGAACGCGCTGGTCACACGCGACATCGACATCTTGAAAGAACTTGCAGCGGTCGACGCGGCGGCCGTGTACATCTCGATCACGACGCTCGATGCGGATCTCGCGCGCGTGATGGAGCCGCGAGCTTCCGCTCCGGCGGCGCGCATCCGCGCGATCGAAGAACTGGCCGGCGCGGGCATCCCGGTCGGCGTGATGACCGCGCCGGTCATCCCGGGGCTGACCGACCATGAAATCCCGGCCATCCTCGAAGCCGCGGCCGGGGCCGGGGCGATGACGGCCGGGTACGTGGTGCTGCGACTGCCGTTCGGCGTGAAGGAACTGTTCACCGACTGGCTGGAAGCGCATTTCCCGTCGAAGAAGGAGAAGGTGCTGGGCCGACTTCGCGAAACGCGCGACGGCAAGCTGAACGACGCCAACTTCGGCAGTCGCATGACGGGCCAAGGCGAATGGGCCGAGGTATTCGGCGACATGTTCCGCCTGCACCGCCGAAGGCTGGGCATGCAGGAACGCGGGCCGAAGTTGTCGACGGCCGCGTTCACGAACGGCCGACCGAAGCAGATGTCGCTGTTCGAGTAATGGCGCCACACAAACCCGGGGAGCCGCGCACGAAGCAAGCGGTCTACGCTCGACCACTTACTTCGTGCGCGGCTCCTTGCGTCCTCTTCATGCCGACTCACGCCATGTCGAACAGCTTCTGGTCCTTGATGATGCGCGCCACTTCGGGCGGAACGGCGGACTCCCAGGTGTGGTCGCCTTCGCGGATCTTCTTCAGCACATCACGCGAGAAGATGCCCAGGTAGTCGCGGTTGAAGTAGTCGAGCGATTCGATGCAGCCGTTGTCGCACAAGTGCTCATAGAGTTGCGTCAGGTTCGGCGCGACCTTAAGCTTCTGCACGTTGATCAGTTGCCCCGTGGCGGCATCCTTCAGCGGATAGACGAACACCTTCAGGTCGTTCTTGAACAGCCGGCCGAACGATTCGAGGATGCCGCCTTCGAGATGCTGGTAGTATTTTTCGTCGAACAGTTCCATGAGGCTGGGGATACCCATCGCGATGCCGATGCGTTCCTGCGTGAACCGCGCGAGATACGCCGCCAGACGATAGTACTCGAAATAGTTCGAAATCAACACCGTGGTGCCGGTCGCGGCCAGACAGTCGGCCCGGGCCAGGAAGTCCTCGTAGCAGATCTCGCCGGTCTGCAGCAGGTTCTTCATCGTCAGTTCAACGAGCGGCAGCAAGGGCTGCCCGGCCACCTTCTCGTCACGGGAGAACTGTTGGCGGGCACACTCGAGGATGTCGAGGTTCACCAACGTCGGCGGGCGGAAGCTGCCGCGTTCGACGAGGATCGGCCGTTTGCGCAGAATCTCCGAGGGTTGCAGCACCTCGCCGTTGGCGGCGAACATGGCTGCGTTGCTCAAACCCAGTTGTACCAGCTTCAGGCTCATCAGGCGGTGGTCGATATCTTTGAACCCCGGTCCGGTGAACTTGATCATGTCGACTTCGATGCGTGCGACCGACAGGTCATCGAGCAGCGACTGCATCAGCTTCTCGGCCGAATCATGATAGTGCAGTGCCCCGAACACCAAATTGACGCCGATGATGCCGAGCGCTTCCTGCTGGGCCAGGTTTTCCTTGTCGAGCAACACGACATGGATGAAGATCTCATTCGGTTCGGTCAGCGGCGACGACTGAAACTTGATTCCCAGCCAGCCGTGGCATTCGTTGGTGCCCTTGAAGTTGCGGGCGGAGACGGTGTCGGCAAAGACGAAGAATTCGGTCTCGGATCCGCGCTTGGCTGAAAGGCGTTCGATCAGCAGCGCGTATTCGTGTTCAAGCATCGACACGAGCCGTTGCCGGGAAACGTAGCGTTCACACGGGCCGTAAATCGCGTCGCTGACGGTCATGTCGTACGCGGAGATCGACTTGGCGATGGTGCCTGCCGCGCCGCCGACGCGGAAGAACCAGCGTACCACTTCCTGCCCGGCCCCGATCTCGGCAAACGTGCCGTATTTGCGGTGGCTGAGATTGATGGTCAGCGCCTTCTGGTGCGTACTGATAATGTCGCCTTGCATACAGCCATCTCCGGAACGGAAGAGGGAGAGTTGCAGGAAGGATATGGGGTCGCGGTGGCAAATTACAGTTCACAGGCGTTTACTGTACATCCCGGAGGGACGCGGCTGCTGATCATCCCGCCCATTGCTGCCAGAAGTAGTACGCCGCCAGGCCGAAGCCGATGGCGATGACAATTCCCCGAATCACGGAGGGGTGCGCGCGCCGGCCGATGCGGGCACCCAGGTAGCCACCCGCGACCGCGGCCGCGGCCATCGCCAGTGCATAATCCCACTTCACCTGATCCTTGATGATGAAGATCGCGATGGCCGAGGCGTTGATCGCCACGGCCAGCACGGTCTTGAGCGCATTCATCACATGGATGTTGCCGACAGACATGAACGCCAGCGCCGTCAGCATCAGGATGCCGATGCCCGCGCCGAAGTACCCGCCATAGATCGCGACCAGAAGCTGAAAAGCGACGACCATGATGACGGTGCGCTTCGTCGGCGGGCCCTGCGTATGGTGATGCCCCAGCCAGCGCTGGATCGGTCTTTGGAGCAGAAACAATAGCGCCGCGGTGAGGATCAACCAGGGCACCATCATGTTGAAGTAGCGTGGCGGCAACTCGGTCGCCAGCAGCGCCCCCGCGACGCCGCCGACGACGCACGGCCAGAGCATCTTCAATAACACTTCGCGTTTGTCGGCCAGTTCCTTGCGATAGCCCCATGAACTGGCCAGCGACCCGGGCATGATGGCCACGGTGCTCGTCCCGTTGGCGAGCACGCCATTGCCGGAGAGCGCCGCCATCAGCGCGGGAAACGTCAAGAGCGTACCCC
>JBBQII010000005.1:0-20049 GCA_038324795.1 Gemmatales bacterium | reverse complement strand
AGCCTGCACCCACCCTACTCCAGCCGGAACAGCTTCCGTACGGCGTCGATCATCGTGGCGGAGCTGCCTTCTTTTGATGCTTCGCGCAACGCATCGATCGGGCCGTGCAGCAGTTGGTTCTGGAACAGGCGGAAGGCCCCTTCCACATAGGCCCTCTCCGCTTCGGTCAACTTGCCGTTGAGCTTGCCGAGCAACTGATCGAGAACCGCCTTGCGCTTGGCGTCGCAATCCTGCGTGAGCCGGGCGATGATCGGGCCGTTGCGGCGGCGTGTCCAGTCTTCGACGAACTTCTTCCGTTCATGCTCGACGATCGCTTCCGCCGGGGCGATATGCTTCTGCCGCTGGTGGATTGTCTGTTCGCGAATCCGCTTCAGGTCGTCGATGTTGAAAACGAAGGCCGTCTCGCCATCGTGGATGCGCGGGTCGAAGTCGCGCGGCACGGCAATGTCGAGGATCACCACGGGCTTTCGCCCGCGCTTCGCGCTCAGCGCATCGAACCGCCTGCGGGTGACGATCGGCTCGGGGGCACCGGTCGTGCTCAGCACGATGTCGGCCTGCACCAGTGCATCGTCGAGCTGTTCCCACGGCACGGCCTGCCCGCCGCAACCCTGTGCGACGGGGATCGCCTTCTCCGGGCTGCGGTTCGTCACCAGGATCTGGCGCGGTTGCAGTTCGCGCAGGTGCTTGAGCGTCAACTGCCCCATCTTCCCCGCGCCGATCACAAGTATCGTCTTGTCATCGAAGCGGTCGAACACCTGCCGCACGTAGTCGACGGCGACGGACGATACCGAGACATGCCCGGTCGAGATGCCGGTTTCAGTTCGGGCACGCTTGGCCGCGCGAACGGCATGCGGGAACAGCGCGTTGAGCATCGGCCCGGTGGTGCCGAACTGGCGTGAGGCCTCAAACGATTTGCGTACCTGCCCGGCAATCTGCCCCTCGCCGACGATCAGGCTGTCGAGACTGGCCGTCACGCGAAACAGGTGGCGCACGGCCTCGGCGTCGGCCAGTTCGTAAAGGTGCGGCTGAACCGTGGCGGACGGCAGTTGATGGAACGCGGCCAGGAACTCGGCAATCAATTCCTTGTCCGGCGGCCGTTCCCCATCGGGCTTCGCGAGATACAGTTCAACGCGGTTGCACGTGCTGATGATGACCACTTCGCAGCCATATCGTGCGGCCAGTTCGCGAAGCGCTTTCTCCGTCGCGGAATCACTGAAGGCGACCCGTTCCCGTAACTCGATCGGGGCGTCGCGGAAACTGCAGCCGATAGTCACCAGATTCATCGCACGTCCCCCGGAGCGAAGGGGTGCGACGCGAGCAGCGCCACCAGCATGATCACGAACGCCAGCAGCGTGAACTGCGCCAGCCGTCGGCCGGACAGATGCGCGCCGTAGCGAAGGAACATCAACAGCAGGCCGACCAACCACAGGCCGACAGTGGTGGTGATCTTGAGCGCGGTCCAACCGCCATCGTGCGGCGACTGGCCCATACGCATCAGGCCCAGGAGCAGGCCGACCGTCAGCAGCGGGAAGGCGATGTTCACCGCCCGGCGGTTCATGCGCTCGAGGCGTTCGAGACTCAACAACCGCATGCCGCCGATCGGGTTCAGCTTCCGCCGCAGCCTGCCTGCCTGCACCAGGTACATGATGCTCGCCAGGAAGCCGACCGTGATGCCGACCGACGCGAGCAGCAGCAGGATACCGTGGACCATCCCCCAGAAACGCTCGCCCGTGAACCAGGAACCGTCATGCGTGGTGCGTGTGAAGACGAACGACAGGCCGACCAGCGCCAGCACCAGCGGCAGTACGAAGACGGCCCACGGATACGGGTCGCGATGCAGGATGCCGTACAGGTAGAAGACGCCGAAGACCCACGCCAGCAGGAGCAGCGACCCGTACGGCGATGACGGCGACGGTGGGTCATAGGCCAGGAAGATGCTGTGCGCCAGCAGTCCCGCGATCGCGAACGCAATACTGCCGTACCGCTCCCAACGCGCGGGACGCACGATCCTCAGCAGCTCCAGAATAAAGGAGGTGAGGTAGCTCAACAGAAAACAGTATTCGGTAATTCCCATCGGCAGAGAGCGTTGTTCCGGGGTGGCGGGTTTCAGCTGTCATCTTATGGCAGGGCGCGTTGATTCACCACCTCGATCATCGCCTGCCAGGCCGCATCACGGCCATGGGTGCGCACATGCTCGGCCCAACGCAGGTCCGCCAGTTCGGTGAACAGCGCATGCCGATCGCCTGGTTCCGCGACAGTGGCAAGGATCCGTTCGCGCAGCCGGCGCTGCAGCGAGAGCCAGTCCGCCCAGGCGTCGTCGAACTGCGCTTCCAGCAACTGCCGCAGGTTTTTGCTGACTGCCGGCGCGCCGGTGCTGATCGCCAGAATCAGGTCGCCGCGCTCGATGGTCGAAGGAATGTGGAAGTCGCTCGCTGCCGGGTCGTCGGCCACGTTCACCAGAAGTCCGCGAGTCTTCGCATCATCGCGGACCCGTGCGTTCACTTCCGTGTTCGCCGCGGCAATGACGAGTTCCGCGCCGGCGAGATGGTGGGGGGCATACGCTTCAATGATCACGTCGCCGACAGGGTTCACGGGCAGATGCAGACTCACAAGCCGGACACGTGCCCCGGCCCGGAACAGCGACGCGGCGCGTCGGCAGCCTACCGGCCCGCCGCCGACAACGACGGCCAGCCGATCTTTCATCTCAAGTAAGATCGGGTACAGACTCATCGCAGCAGCAGATCCGGCGAAGAGTGAGAATGGCAACCATGCGCGAAGATCGACAGCGCGGCCAGTAACAGCAGCGTGACGACACAGGCGCGCGTGCGGAAGCCGGGTCGATACTTCGGTTCGTTGGCCGGAAGCTCAAGCGACGGATTCAGCGGGGTGCCGATCATTTCTTCAATTCCTTCTTGAAGAAGTCGAGCATCGCGTTGTTGGCGCGGAAGGCGCCATTGCCGGTGAAGCCGTGGTTGCCGCCTTCGATCTCGAGCAAGTCCGATTTCGCGCCGGCTTCCTTCATTTTCTGATGCATCAGTCGGGAATGTTCGATCGGCACAATCCAGTCGCGCGTGCCGTGCAGCAACAGAGTCGGCGCGGCCGTCTTCGTGACGTAGTTCACGGGCGAGGCCTTGTCGTACAACTCGGGCTTGTCCTTGAAGCGGCCGCCGAGCATCGGCTCGAAGACGGCGTTCTGGGCCGACTCATCTTTGCCGTACAGGCCCAGGCTGGTGGGGCCGAAGTAGCTGACGACCGCCTGAACCTTGCTCGATTGCTCGGGGAATTCCTTGCCCTCGAACCCGGCATCGGGGCCGACGGTGCCCAGCAGATTCACCAGGTGCCCGCCCGCGGAAAAGCCGACCGCGCCGATGCGCTCGGGGTCGATGTTGTACTTGGCGGCATTGGCACGCAGGAAGCGCACCGCGGTTTTCACATCGGTCAGCGGGTCCGGAAACTTGCCTTCGGGAACCAACCGGTAGCTGACCGTGGCGGCGACGTAGCCTTCCCCGGCCAGGAAGCCGATCCAACCGTCAAGCTCTTTGCGATTGCCGAACCGCCAGGCCCCGCCATGCAAGGCGATGATCGCCGGGAACGGCCCCTTGCCGGTCGGCCGGGCGATATCCATCTTCAGTTGTTTGCCATCGGGCAGCGTGCTGAAGACGACATCGTTGTCGACGGAGACTTTGGATTGTGCGGGCGCTGTGGCCAACGGCAGCAACGCGAGGAGAGCGATGAGGGGGAAGCGGTTCATTGGTATCCCACGATCCATGTGTTGTTTCGCGGCGTTAAGCCCTGTCTCTAGCTTAAATCATCACGATCTTCTTCGGGAAGAGCCCGCCATGCCGTCATGTAGCTTTCTTCAAGCGGCGTAGGCACATAGTGCTCCTCTGAAAGAAACAGAGGCATGTCGCGAAGCTCAGATCCGACACGAAGATACTCCACGTATGCTACCTGCTCAACACCTGCCTGGTACGACGCAAGAGTAAGAGGCTTGTTTCGCGGAGCCGGTGACTCCTCATCGCCAAATTGATCCCAGATGGCGGCATGGATTCCCCGCAAATCAATCCTGCCGGGGGGTAGCGGGTCGACGATGAGCACATGCACGCCATGGTGGATCAGGTTGACCGCGTTCTCGACAAAGTCGCGAAATGCGATCCGGCCGCGCTTGTTCCCGGGAGAAACAATCTCGATGACAGCGACGACCTCGCCCTGCGGATGGCGTATGGTCAAGCGATCGGCCTTGCGTGCGTAAGTCTCTGCCGCTGCACGCGAAATGATACTCGCTGAAGGGGGCATTTCCGCCACGGCGAGGCCACCTCGTTCGTCACCCGGTTGTGTCCGTTTGCCTCTTCGGCGAAAAGTCAGAACATCGGGGATTGGGCCACCGATGTTCTGTTCGGGCCGGGCAGAATAGCCTTTGGGTAACACTCCCCGATTTAGCGCTTCGGCGAGATGGACAATCCAAGCTTGATGAAACGCATGAAACAGGCCCGCATCGGCCTTCTTCCAATCGTGAATCGGCATGGCGAGGCTCTCCTTTACTCCGTTCACATTCTACCCGAAACTTCTTCCCCTGTCTTCGCCGCGTGTTTACAATCGCCGCATGATTGCTCGCCCGCCACATGAACGCAACAGGACATTTGCATGACACTCTCCCGCTGGTTGATCGCGCTGGCCGCCATCGCGGCGATGGCGCTCCCTTCGCAGGCCCAGAACCCCTCCGGCAAGCCGCTCAAGAAGCTGCTGCTGGTTACCGATTCGGGCGGCTTCATCCACGGTTCCGTGGGCGATGCCGAAAAGATCATGAAGAAGATCGGCCCCGACTACGGGTTCGAGGTCGACTGCCTGCGCTTCACCCGTGACCCCGACGTGAAGATCAAAGCGACACGCACCGTGCTCGACAAAGACGGCAAACCGATGAAGGGCGCGGACGGCAAGGAAGTGAAGGAGGCCTACGAAACAACCGTGCTCGGCGAATACGCCGACCGCTTCCGCAAGACCACCGGTGTGCCTGTCGAAAAGGAGCATACCGGTCGGGTCAACGCGGAATTGCTGAAGAAGTATGACCTCGTGCTGTTCTTCACCACCGGCAACCCGCTCAACGAGCAGGAAGTGAATGACCTGGTCGCCTGGGTGAAGGCCGGCGGCGCGGTGGCCGGAACGCACTGCGGCAGCGACACGCTTTACCCCAGCAAGGATCGGCCGTGGAACATCGGCTACGGTGAACTGATCGGTGCCTACTTCGATGGCCATCCCTGGCATCAGAAGATCAAAGTCAAAGTGGAAGATGCCGCCCACGCGGCCGGCAAAGGCTTCACCAGCGGCGATGAGGTCACCGACGAGATCTACCAGTTCCGCCCGGAACCGTACAGCCGCAACAAGCTGCACATCATCCTGAGCGTTGACAATTCATCGATCGACGTGGCGAAGGGCAAACGGACCGACAAGGACTACGCGATTGCATGGTGCCAGGAAGTGGGCAAGGGCCGGACGTTCTACACGTCGCTGGGCCATCGCAAGGAAGTGTGGGAAGACAAGCGGTTCCAGACGCACCTGTTCGGCGGCCTGAACTGGGCCGTGAAGAACGCGGAAGGTTCCGCCGCGCCGAGCACAACGAAGTAGCATCAAGCCGCTTGCCGGCGTCGCCCTGCCCCCACCACGCGCTCGTACACCGCCCAGGTGTTGCGGGCGCAGGCGTTCCAGTTGAATCGTGCGGCATGGGCGATGCTGCCCTGCCGCAGCGATTGCCATTCGTCATCGGACGTCAGCACTTCGTGCATCCGGTCGCGCCAGCCGACCGTGTCTTCGGGATCGAGCAACCGCGAACCAGCCGGTAGAATCTCAGCCACGGAACCCGCCGCGGATGAAATCACCGCGCCGCCGCAGGCGAGCATCTCCAGTGGCGGCAGGCCGAACCCTTCGTAATGCGACGGAAACAGCAGTGCCCGGGCCCCGTTGTAAAGGGCCGGCAGGTCTTCGTCCGGAACGTAGCCCAACTTGCGGACGCCGGCATGCTTCCCCGTCGATTCGTAGTAGTCGCGGATCTTCTCGTTGCGCCAGCCCCAACCGCCGATCAGGATCAACGGGTGCTTCTCGCGCAACGCACTCGGCAGTTCGACGTACGCCTGCATCAATCGCAACAGGTTCTTGCGCGGCTCGATCGTGCCGACATGCAGCAGGTAGCCCGGTTGCAGGTTCACGCGTGAGAGTACCGGCAGCACCTCTTCATCAGCCAGCGGCCGACATTCCGGGCGGATTCCCAAGTGTACCGTGCTGATCCGCGCGGGAGGGATGCCGAGCTTGTCGATGATCTCCCGGCGAACACATTCCGTATCGGTGATCAGGTGAACGCAGCGGTCAAGCGTTCTGTAGAAGTGCGTCTCGAAGTACTTCACTCGCTCGGCAGGGTGCCACTCGGGGTACATCAGAACCGAGAGGTCGTGCACGGTGGCGATCGCGGGCAGGTCGCAGCGCCAGGGGATGTAATTGGGTTCGTGGTACAGGTCGGCATTCACGCGATGCGCGAGTGCCCGAAACGCCTTGCGAAAGACGATCGACCCGGCCTTCTGTGCCCATTTGATCGACTTCGTTTTCAACCATGGCGACGTCGGTGAGCGGCTTGCTCCACCGCTTGCCGGCGTAGACACGACCGCCTTGGGTCGAAACAACCGGCGAACGCAGCGCCGCGCCAGTTCACCGGGAAACAGTTCCACATGGTCGCCGGGCGCGGGGTCGAAGTGATTGCACAGGCTTTCGATGTAGTGGCCGATGCCGGTCTTGGGTCGCAGGGCGGCCACGCCGTTGATGAGCACTCGCATCGAAAGACTGTTCCCGGTGAGGAAGATTGCTTATGCCGCGGCCAGCACCGGCACGGTGCCGTTGACGCTGCGCTGATACTCAGCCACGACATCGTGGGCGGGCCCCATGGCACGGATCTGGCCGTGGTCCATCCAGATCGCCTGTGAGCAGAGCGTCGGCAGCGTGGTCAGATCATGCGAGATCAGCACCATGAGGCGGGCCTGGCTCATCAGGTCCTGCATGCGGTTGCGAGCTTTGTTCTGGAAAGCAAGATCGCCCGCGGCCAGCACTTCGTCGATCAGGAGGATTTCAGGTTCGATCGACGACGCGATCGAGAACGCCAACCGGATCATCATGCCCGCGGAATAGTAGCGTACCGGCATGTCGAGGAACTTGCCCAGTTCGCTGAATTCGGCAATCTCGTTGAGCTTCTTCGAGATGCTCCTGGGCGTTTCGCCCTGCAGGTAGCCCCGATAGCGGATGTTGTCCCATCCGCTGGCATCGCCTTCGAAGCCGAGGGTGATGTCGAACAGCGAACTGATCGACCCTTCGACCTTCTGTTCGCCGGAGGTCGGCGGATAGACCCCGGCCATCAGCTTCAGCAGCGTGCTCTTGCCCGCACCGTTGTGACCGATGATGCCGAGGCGGTCGCCGTCGTTCAGGTCGAGGGTGATGCCGCGCAGGGCGTTCACTTCGATGAACGGATTGACCGCCTCGCGGTACAACCGGCGGACGATGTATTCCTTCAGCGTGATCCGCCGTGCCTGGCGGACCCTGAACTGCAGGCTGATGTCATTCAGATGAATCCTGGCCATTGGCTTCCTGCCTTGGTCGTTGTCGTCCCGTCACCCAATTACGCGAATCACAGGTGGAAAATCAGTTTGCGTTCAAGCCGGGCGATGCAGCCGATCGCCATCGCACCGAAGACGGATACGACGATGATTGCCTTCTGATACGCCCAGATCGGTGCGATGTTGCCGGTAATGATCGTCTCGCGGATCAGTTCAAAGAACGTGCATACCGGGTTCAGTTGCAGCAGGATGCCCAATCCGCGATCTTTCAGCATCTGCGGACTGTACATGATCGGCGTCAGGAAGAAGAACACCTGAAACAGCACTTCCAGAATCTGCTGCGAGTCCTGGAAATAGACCGTCATGAAACTGGCGATGATCGAAATAGCCCAGCAGAACATGAACAGCAGCAGGAGTGAAGGGATCAATGTCCACAGCACGCTGAGCATTGATGAAATATGGTGCGGCTGAAGAACGCATACGGCAGCCAGTACCACGCCCAGGGCAATGAGGTAGTGGATTGCCGCCCCCAGCACTGTTCGCAGCGTGTAGATGGCGAGTGGCAGTGGACATTGCCTGATGTACGATTCGTTGCGGAAGAACGTCGTGCAGCCACTGAGGGCAGACGAACGGACGAAATCGAACAGGGTCAGGCCGGCCAGAAACCATGGGCCGTACTGTCGCCAGTCCGGGTTGTTCAACCACGAGCTGAAGACGACGCAGAAGACCGCGGTCATCATGATCGGGTTCATCAGCGACCAGCCGACGCCGAGCACCGATCGCCGATAGCGTGTCCGCAAGTCCATGACGACCAGCGACAGCCAGAAATGGCGAAACTTCCAGATGGTTGAAAGCTGTCCCAGCATTCCAGTCTCACTCCGTTCCGTGTCCCCGTGCCCGGTACGAATGCCCGGGGATAGCGGAACCTAACCCAAATTCCCGATTACATCTAGTCGAATCAATCGGCGGGTGCTGCCCCATATCTTGATGCCCTGTCAGTTTGAGCCAACGTAAGGCCCCGACAGAGAGAGTGCGGCCGGCACATCCACCCCATCTTCACCATCTTTTGTTCCGCTGCGGATGCTGCACTTGTTGAATTACGCATGATCGGGTAAACCTGCTGGTCGGTCCACAAGTGCCCGAAGGGAATCGGTGCGCTACTCCGCGGAGACACACAGGATGCCGCTTCTCGAAGTTCGCGGATTGGTCAAGATCTTCGGCAAACGCCGGGTGGTCGATGGCGTCTCGTTCGATGTGAACGCCGGCGAGGTGGTCGGCCTGCTGGGCCCCAACGGCGCGGGCAAGACGACCAGCTTCCGGATGACGACCGGGCAGATCACGCCCAACGATGGCGAGGTGAAGTTCAACGGGCAGGACATCACCATGCTGCCGATGTACCGCCGGGCCCGTCTGGGCATGGGGTATCTGTCGCAGGAACAGAGCATCTTCCGCCGTCTGACCGTTGAAAAGAACCTGCTGGCGATCCTTGAAGCTCTGCCGCGCAGCCGCAGCCTGGGCCGGAAGTTGACCAAGGCGGAGCGCTGGGCTCGCACCGATCAAGTGCTCGACCGCTTTCATCTCACGCATATCCGCAAGAACTCCGCGGCCCGGGCGTCGGGCGGCGAAAAACGCCGGCTCGAGATCGCACGTTGCCTCGTCTGCGAACCGATGCTGATTCTCCTTGATGAACCGTTCGCCGCCGTCGACCCGAAGACGACCGAGGACATTCGCTCGAACATCCGCGAACTCGCACAATCGGGCATCGGCATCCTGCTGACCGATCACAACGTCCGCGAAGTGCTGAAGATCACCGATCGCAGCTACCTGATCAAGGATGGGCGAGTGGTGACCACCGGCACCCCGCAGCAGATCATCAACGACCCCGTGGCGATCAACGAGTACCTGGGCACTACGTTCTCGGACAACACCTTCGGCGGCGGCATCGGCCCCGCGCCGGTGCCGATGGCCCAACCCGTGGCCGCCCCGGCGTTCAACATGGAGCAGTTGCTGGAAGTCGAAAAGATCCGCCGCCTGATCGACGGGCTGCGCAACAACGCCACACTCCGACAGGCGACCGAAGAACTGGTCCGCCGCGGCCGCTCGGCCGTACCGGCACTGATCGAAGCGCTGGAACGCCGGGAGATCGAGTTGCGCGTACGAGCGGGTGAAGTGCTCAAACATATCCTGGGCCGTGCGATCGACTTCGACCCCTACGCCCCGGATGAAGTCCGTCAGCGTCAGGTGGCGATGCTGCGGCATGGCCTGAACGCCCGGGCAGCCTGATCAGAACCCGAGCGCGAGCGAGGATTCGATTCCTTCGCTTGCGCTCAGGCTCTGATCGCTACAACAATTCGCATGAACACCTTTCAATCGTTGATCGACCGGTACGCCGCCGGTGCATCGTTGTTGCGGCAGGCCGTGGCCGGGATGTCGCATGAACAGATGCTGACTCGGCCGGTGGCCGGCAAATGGAGCACGCTTGAATGCGTCGCGCATCTGGCGGACTTCGAGCCGGTGCATGCCGCCCGCATGAAGTATGTCATCGCACTCGATCGGCCGTTGCTGGTCGATGCCGACGAAGGGAAGTTCTTCAACGCCATGCGTTACCATGATCGCGACACCGAAGAAGAGTTGGCCATCGTCGAGACGACACGCAGCCAGTTGACGCGCATCCTGCGAACGCTTCCCGCTGAAGCGGCCGAGCGCCCCGGCATCCACACCTGGCGCGGGCTGGTCACGCTGGCCGACCTCGTCGGCTATGCCATCTACCACATCCCGCATCATGTGAAGTTTATCCACGAAAAGCGCGCAGCGCTCGGCTGTTAAAGACTGTCATGCTGCAAATCCCACCGGCCCTCTGATCCCCTCTGCCCCGCTTCGAAGGGGGAAAGAGGGCCGGCGGCTTTTTCATGCGGGCAGCCAGTCATCCCGTGTCGTTGCTTTTCGCATCGTGTCCGGATACGCTTCCGGAAGTACCTCTCTCCGAAAGGTGTTTCCATGCGTGCCGTACTCACCCTCTTCGTGCTCGCCGCTTTCGCAACACTCGCCAGTGCCAAACCCAACATCATCCTGATCATGACCGATGATCAGGGCTACGGCGACTTCGGCGCGCACGGCAACCCGAAGATCCAGACGCCGAACCTGGATGCGTTTGCCGAACAGTCGATGCAACTGCGGCACTTCTACGTTTGCCCCGTCTGCTCGCCGACACGTTCGAGCCTGATGACCGGGCGTTCCACCTATCGCACCGGCATTGTTGATACCGCCTTCGGCCGATCGATGATGCACCCGGATGAAACGACGCTGGCGGAAATCCTCGGCGCGAACGGTTACCGCACGGGCCTGTTCGGCAAGTGGCACCTGGGCGACAACTACCCCCTGCGGCCGCAGGAACAGGGCTTCCAGGAAGTGCTGGCCATCAAGGGGGGCGGCCTCGGGCAGCCGTCCGACCTGCCCGACGGCGGCTCGTACTTCAACCCGATCCTGCTGCACAACGGCAAGCCGGAACGCCAGCAGGGCTACATCTCGGACATCATCACCACTGCGGCGATCAACTTCATCGAAGCGAAATCGGCGAAGCCGTTCTTCGTCTACATGCCGTTCAACTGCCCGCACGGACCGCTCGAAGTCGGCGACGATGAACTCGAGCCGTACAAGAAGATGAACCTTGCCCTCGACCAGTTCCCGAAGACCGGTGCCCCGGTCATCGGCAAGTACAGTATCGAGACAACCGCGCGCATCTACGCGATGGTCACGAACATCGACCGCAACCTGGGCCGGCTGTTCAAGGCGCTCGATACGCACAAGCTGGCTGACGACACCATCGTCATCTTCCTGACCGACAACGGCCCGCAGCAGCCGCGCTACAATTCCGGCTTCCGCGGACTGAAGGCCAGCGTCTACGAAGGCGGGGTACGCGTGCCGTTCTACGCGCGCTGGCCCGGGCAGTTCCCGGCCGGCAAGGGCAGTGATGTCGTCGCCGCTCACATTGATGTTCTTCCCACACTCTTAGCCGCTAGCGGCGTCGCCTTGCCAAAGGGACTCAAGATCGACGGCATCAGCGTTCTTCCGGCGCTGAAGGGAGAAATGATGCCGACGCCGGAACGGACGATCCACATCCAGTGGCATCGCGGCGAGGTGCCCGACATGGGCCGGTCGTACATGGCCCGTGGTCCGCAATACAAAATCGTGCAGCCGCAGGGCGTACAGCCCGGCCCGGCCCCGAAGGATGCGAAGATCGAACTATATGACATCATCAACGACCCGGCCGAGCAGACCAACCTGGCCGACAAGCATCCCGAAATCGTCGACAAGATGCGCAAGGACTACGAAGCCTGGTTCAAGGATGTGAAGGCCGATCGCAACTTCCTGCCGCCGCGGATCATCGTCGGGTCGGAGAAGGAAAACCCCAGCCTGCTCACGCGGCAGGACTGGCGTGGCCCGCGTTCCGGCTGGACCCCGAAGGACCAGGGCTTCTGGGAACTCAACGTTGAACGGCCTGGCACCTACCGCGTCACGCTGTTCGAAGACAAGCCGGGCGACCGCTCGGGGCATGTGCTGATCGGTGGCGCGACGGGCGAAGCGAAGTTCATCGATGGCAAAGCCGTCATCGACAAATTGAATGTGAAGCAGGGGGACACGCGTCTGGAAGCATGGCTGGGCGACGTGCCCTCTTCTGTCGGCCCGCGATATGTGCAGGTCGAACGCCTGGGGGATTGAAGGTACTGCAATACGCTCTTGTTCCCTCTCCCCCGAAGCGGGGGAGAGGGGGGAAACAACATGAGGACACGATGACCCCATTCCGCACCACCCGCCGCGTCGAGTTCGGCGATACCGACATGGCTGGGATCGTGCACTTTTCCAATTACCTCCGCTACATGGAAGCTGCGGAGACGGCCTTCCTGCGCGCCCGCGGGATGTCGGTCAGTTGGCATGAAGATGGCCTGCGTGTCGGCTTTCCGCGTGTCTCGGTTGCCTGCGACTTCACGAAGCCCGCGCATTTCGGGGACGTGCTGACCATCGCGGTCACGCTCGAGAAAGTCGGCACCAAGTCCCTGAGTTACCGCTTCGACTTCAGCCGGGGCGACGACGCGATCGCCATTGGCAAACTCACATCGGTCTACTGCCGGGAAGCGCCGGGGCATGGTCTTTGTTCCATCGAGATTCCCGATGCCCTTCGCGCGAAACTGCTGAGCGAGGCGGTCACGGCCGATGAGTGAACCGTACCTGCAGCAACTGACCGTTCGACTGCTTGAAGGAATCGAACGCCTGCCCGACGAGACGCGCGAACGGCATCGTTCGTGGCTGATCGCCAAGCAGAATGCCGATGGCGGCTTCCCGGGTCGGGAAGGCGAATCGGACTTGTACTACACCGGCTTCGCGCTGCGGTCGCTGACGGTGCTGCAGGGGCTGACTCCCGAAATCTGCGAGCCGGCCGGCCGCTGGTTGCGCACACAGATGACCGGCTCGGCCACGGTGATCGACCTGTTCTCGCTGCTGGTCGGAAGTTTCCTGGTTCCGCTGGGAGGCGGGCCGGACGTACTCGCGGAAGCACCGGCCGACTGGCCCGACCGCGTGGCAAAACTGTTCGAAGCTCACCGCACGCCCGATGGCGGCTACGCGAAGAGCGAAGGGGCCATCTCGGGCAGTACCTACCATTCGTTTCTGGTGATGCTCGCGCTGCAACTGCTCGACCGATCGGTACCGGAGATTGAACGACTGGTGGGCTTCGTTCACTCGCGCCGGCGTGACGATGGCGGCTACGTCGAGTTCGCCCCGATGCGCAAGAGCGGCACCAACCCCACGGCCGCGGGTGTCGGCATCCTGCAGATGGCCGGTGCATTCGATGATGCCGCTCGCGATGCGGTGGCCGACTTCATGATGGAGCTTCCGTCGGAGTTTGAAGGTGGCCTGCGCGCCAACAGCCGGATTCCTGCCGCAGACTTGCTGTCAACGTTCACCGGCAGTTGGACAATGGCCCAGATGGGGGCGATCGATCGCCTGGATGCAACCGCGCTGCGCGAGTATGCCGAATCGTGCGAAGTCCCCACCGGCGGCTTCCGCGGCGGCCTCTGGGATGACGGGATCGATGTCGAGTACACCTTTTACGGGTTGGGCGTTCTGGCGTTGTTTGCGGAATGAACGACAACTGACCACGAATAAGCCGAGTCAAACGAATAAAGACAGGAGTACCGAAGGTAGTTCCTGGTTCTCATTCGTTTGATTCGTCGTACTCGTGGTTCACATTCTTCATGTTCGAGGCTCAACTGATGAACGACGCCATTCTGAAGGTCGGACGTCGGCTTCTCAACACAATGAGCGTCGAGGCGGACGCGCTGCGGCATTGGCACACGATGCTGCGCGGGTATACGTTGACAGATCGTCCGCACGAAGCGGCCTCGTGGCTGGCGTGCGTGCTGGCGCTTGAGTCGGTCATCGAAGGGAATTTCGGCGTCGGTGCGGTGCTGCTTGATGAGGCGGGCGTTGTCGTCGAAAGTGGGCACAACCAAGTGTTCCACCCGTACTTCCGCAGCGATCGGCATGCCGAGATGGTGGTGCTGGAACGCTGGGAAGAGTCACGCAAGACGGCCGGCAAGCTGACACTGGTCACGTCGCTGGAACCGTGCCCGATGTGCCTGGTGCGACTCAGTTGCTCGCATGTGCTCGACATTTTTCATGTCGCTGTCGACGAGATCGGCGGCATGGTTTCGCGGTTGCAGACGCTGCCGCCCTACTGGCTGAGCATCGCGGAAGGAAAGAACTTCGCCTTCGCCGAGTGCTCGGACGCATTGCGAACCGCATCGCTGGAGATCGTGCGGTTGAACTTGGATCTGCTGACGGGCGAAGTGACGGCGCGACGGTGATCGCGCGATCGCTCCGCTGTGCGCCGCGGCTTCACGGGTCGTATCTCACGCTGAACGGCGTAGCCGTTTGATCTCCGACGCATGAATCGTCTGCCGGCGGATCGCGGCGGTCTTCTCGTAGATCGCTTCGAACAGTTCGCGTGCGGTCTGGTCGAACTCCTCACCGCGGCGTTCCATCACCTTCTCGGCGGTGGCGAACAGGGCGGCCGGGTCGGCGCGGTCGACGATGTGCCCATGTTCGACCCACGTGAACGACGGCACGAACTTCGGAAGAAGCTCTCCGGCCGGCAGCAGGTTGCCGAAGACACCGACGTTGGTGCCGGTGTTGATCAGCGATCCCAGGCCGCTCTTGCTGTGGTCGCCGATGTAACTGCCGATCTTCTTGCGCCCGGTCGCGATCAGCGAGCCGTTGACCATCATCTTCACTTCGCCGTAATCGTTGCGCAGGTCGCTGGTGTGCGTGCCGGCACCCAGGTTCACCCACTCACCGACGTAGCTGTGGCCCAGGAACCCTTCGTGGTACTTGTTGCTGTTCGCATGCACGATGCTCGCTTCGACCTCGCCGCCGATCCGGCAGTTGGGGCCGATGGAAGTACCACCGCGGATGTTGGCCGCGAAGACCTGCGAACGCGGCCCGACCCAGCATGGGCCCTCGAGCCGGCTGAATGAGGTGATGACCGCATCGCGGTCGATGATCACGGGGCCGTTGCTGGTGTCGGCCACCACGAACGGGTCGACGCGCGCGGTGGGATCGACACGCAGCCAGTCCGATCGGCCGACGAGCGTCAGCGTACCGGGCCGGCCTGCTTCCGATCGAGGCAGATGCTGGAAGTCGACCGCCAGTTGTTCGGTGTTGGCATCCACGATGTCCCAGAGGAAGCGCACCAACTGCCCGCCGGCCGGGCGATGCGGCAGCGTCTTGCGCCACTGTTCGACGCAATGCGGCAGCCGTGCGGGCGAGACGCCGCTCAACTCATCGGGTGTCAGCACCGCGTAGGCGACTTCGTCATCGACGACGCCGACACACGGGCCATCGGCCAAGAGCGCTTCGGGGTCGAGCCGAGTCGGACGCGCGGGCGGCAGCCAGCGCGCGTTGACGAGGATCGTCAAATGACCGCTCAGCCAGTCGTAGTCGTTGATCGCAAGTTGCGGCTGCTGTTTCGCCAGCAGCGGCGCGAGGTGCGGGCGCACCAGCGCGCCTTCGGTCTTTGCGTCGAAGTACCGGGCCTGCTTTTCGCCCAGCGTGCTCATGCCGCAGCGCAGGTCGAACACGGGTCGGGAAAGCGCCAGCGGTTCAAGCGTGGCGGCGCGGCTGTCTTCAAATTGGCACAGGCGCATCCTTGCGTCCTCATCGGCGGAGTATGTGTTCGACGATTGGAGCAGATTTCGCGATTCGTGAAAAGCCCGAGTTTGAACGACCGTAGCCGACGATGCGCATATCGCCCACGCCGTAGCCGCGTTCGCCAGAACGCGGGTTACGTATCGCGCCCGCGTTCCGGCGAACGCGGCTACCTCAGCGGCATACCGCCCCTGTGCCATCGACCGCGATGGGCTATAACGATTTGACGCAACATTTGAAGGAGATTTCATGGCCGGGCATTCCCACTCCGCGAATATCGCCGTCCGCAAAGGCAAGCAGGACGCTCAGCGGGCGAAGCTGTTCAGCAAGCTGAGCCGGTACATCATCATTGCCGCACGCAACGGCGGGCCCGACCCGGATACGAACCTCAGGCTACGCTACGCCATCGACAAAGCCCGTGCCGTCAGCATGCCGCGCGACAACATCGAACGCGCGGTGAAGAAAGGCTCGGGCGAACTCGGCGGCGAGGCGCTGGAAGAACTGAGCTACGAAGGCTTCGGCCCGGGCGGCGTTGCCATCGTCGTTGAATCGACGACCGACAACCGTAACCGCACGGGCGGCGAAGTCCGCAAGCTCTTCGAGAAAGGCGGCGGCAACATGGGCGGCCCCGGCTGCGTCGGCTACCTGTTCGACCGCAAGGGCCTGTTCGTCATTGATGCCGCGAGTACGACCGAAGATGTGCTGACGAACATCGTCCTCGAATCCGGCGCGGACGACATGAGCCGGCAGGGGGACCTGTTCGAGATCGTCTGCGAACCGACCAGTTTCGTGGGCGTGCAGCAGGCCCTGGCGACGGCGAACATCACTCCGAAGTCAGCCGAGATTACGCTGCTGGCGAAGACGCCGGCCGCGGTCGACGTCGAGACCGGCAAGAAAGTCGTCAAGCTGATGGACATGCTCGACGACCATGACGACGTGCAGACGGTCTACACCAACGCGAATCTTACTGAAGAGATGATCAACGGATAACAGAAGGCGATGCTGCAAGCGGCTACTGCGGCACGGGACGCGACGGAACCTGCAGCGGTTCCAGGTTGCTTTCCAGGCGCACCACCCGCCAGTGCCGCGGCGGCAACGCATTCAGCCCGATGCCGATCGGTGTCTGCGCGATGGCTGCCCCGGGGCCGCAGCGTGCCTTCGCTGCCGCCAACGCCTCGACCACTTCCTTTGATTCCACCGCCAGCACCATCCGGCCGCGTGCGAACATGATCGGCATGCCCGGCAGGCGGATCTCCAGCGGCAGCGTGTAGGTGATCGCTTCGCGCGTGATGCTCATCGCGGGCGAAGTCTCCGAATCCAGATAGCGCATCGGCACCGCCGGCGACATCGAGCCGATCATCCAGGCCTGCCGGAAAAGTTCCTTCTTCTCCGCCGTCTCCGGTACGCCGGGATCAAGGACGAAAAAGCCGTTGCGGCTCAACTGCTTGAACGCGCGCGTCGCGGCATCGTTCTCCGGTGAATTGCCGATGAGCAACGGCAACGGGGCCGCCATTCGCCGGGCCAGGAGCATCGCCAACTGCAACGGCCGTTCGGCCTCGGGCAATGCCAGCAGCATTGCTTCATCGAACTGCCGGGTCTGCAATGTCGCCAGCCATGAGTTGGCCAGCGGCAATGCTTCTCGCTCCAGTTCGTTGACGAGCCAGCCATACTCGGTCAGTCCCTTGGCGAGCAGACCGCCCTCGCCGACGGTGACCTGCCATTCGCGCCCGTTGAAGTTCGGCCCTTCCATGCCGGTCATCGACAGATCGACTTCATAACGCCCTTCCGGACTGCGCACCGCGAACGACAGGTCGACCTTGTAGCCGTTATCGATCTGTTCGAGACTGGTGAGGCCGAGCGGTTCGATGGTCACGTCGTCGCCGCTGCGTTTGAAGAAACGGGCCAGCTCGGAGTTGCGGAAGCCCGGCAACTGGCCCTGACCGAAGCGGGCTTCGAGTTCCGCCGTGGCGGCGGGGTTGATGCTCTGCCGGAACTGCGGCGGGATGGTGTAGTAGAACGCGCGATCGACCTCGCGCTTCTTCAACAGGTCGAACCAGTCGGCCGCGATCTTCTCGGACTGCTGCCGCAGGGCGACGTAACTGGCACCGTAGTAGGCGCCAAAGCCGATGCCGCCGACCACGCACAACCACCATGCGATACCTGACAAACGCAGGCCGATGCGCGCACCTTCGGAGCGCTTGATCTGAACGCGTGCCGCGATGGCCAGCGCGATGCCGATGACGGGGAGAACGAGCAGTGTCGAGTTAAGGGCCGGGCGCTTCTGGGAAATGGCTACCAGAGCGGTGCCAAGTACGAGCAGGATGTAGGCCCCCGCGACGAAGATGGCTGCGACGGCCAAACCCGACAGAGGCCGATAGTCGGCCTCGGTATTCGGCGTCTCGATCGACGGGATCGGTCCCTGTTCGGGCATGATGCGATTCACTCCACACAAGAGCCGCTTGCGGCGTCGCCCTTAAACTCAATCATCCGCGGTGGCTTCCATCGGGGGAAGCTGTTCCATGCGCGAGCGAATGTTGCCATCGGTGTCGAGGAAGATCTTGTCCTGCAGGATCTCCTGAATGACGGTGGCCATGCGGTCGCCGCCACGGACATCGACCATCGGGCGGGCACCGGTGTTCAGCGCGACCATCCGCTTCTGGATCAGCGTCGACAGCTTGAATCGTCCGCCCACGCGGTTGACGATTCCTTCTTCCTTCAGATCATCAAGCATTCGCAACCTCCGTCCGCCCGGCAAATTGCCGGGCGATGATTGTCTCGAGTTGTTGGACCGTACTGGACAGTTGATCGTTCATCAGCTGTTCATTGTATTCGCCGACGCGGTGAAGTTCCCGTTTGGCAGACGCCAATCGGCGAACAATCGCCATTTCCTCGTCACCGCGTTCGCGCAATCGGACTTCGTAGATATCGTCCGGGGCGCGCAGAAAGATCGAGTATGCCTCAGGATGCAGCTTCCGCACCAGGTCGGCCCCCTGCACATCAATGACCAGCAGCACGCCGATGCCTTTGGCCCGATATGAGTCGACTTCGAGTCGGGGGGTGCCGTAGTAGTCGCGCTCGTGAACGAGGGCATATTCCAGCAGGCCGCCGGCGGCAATCTCGTGCTCGAAGCGGTCCCGCGTCCAGAAATGATAGTCCCGCTCGGCAACTTCGCCCATGCGCGGTTCGCGCGTGGTGGCCGTGATCGCCCGGCGCAACGGCAGCGACGTCGTCGCCAGCAGGTGCGAAACGACGGTGGTCTTCCCACTGCCGCTCGGGCCGGAAATGATGATCAACGGTGCCATTTCACCTGAGGATGCTGCCGGAGGCGTACACGAACTTATTCCACGTTCTGAACCAACTCGCGGATCTTCTCGAGTGTCGATTTAATCTCGACCACATGGCGGGAGATGACGACGTCACCCGCTTTTGAGCCGATCGTGTTGGTCTCGCGGAACATTTCCTGCGTCAGGAACTCGAGCTTGCGGCCGGGGCCGTCGGTCTCTTTCTTCACCACTTCGTCGAACTGGTCGAGGTGGCTGTTCAGGCGCATCACTTCCTCGGCCACGTCGCTGCGCTCGGCGAAGATTGCCACTTCGCGCATCAGGTGGTCGTCGGTCACCGTCACGCCGGCATCGCGCAGCATGCTCATGACGCGGTCACGCAGGCGCACGCGATAATGCTCGGCCACGGTCGGTATCTGCATGCGAATCCGGTCCAGCTGCTCGGCAATCGTGCGGCGGTGTGCCAGCAGTTCCTCGCCCATCGCCCGGCCTTCTTCCTTCCGCATGCGATCGAGACTGACCAGCGCTTTTTCGAGCGTCTGTTCCACCGCAGTCATCTCGGCATCG
The DNA here is from genome assembly GCA_038324795.1 of Gemmatales bacterium. Lineage (GTDB taxonomy): Bacteria > Planctomycetota > Planctomycetia > Gemmatales > Gemmataceae > JAIOQJ01. Next base: position 410 of record JBBQII010000005.1, on the reverse strand, counting down.
GCGGGCCGGCCGGAGCTGCCCGGTTCGGAGGTCACGCCCGGCATCATCAGCACCTGGCCGAGCAGATGGTGGGCGCGGTCGCCCCAGCCCAGGTCGGCACAGACGTCGTGTACCTGCTCGATGTACGATTTCAGTGCGACTTCATTGATGCGGAAGTCATGCGGACGGTAACTGCGGTCGCAGCGGACATGAATGAGGATGGTGCCGCGGCGGACATGCTTGCGGACGATCTTTTCCAGTTCCGGCTCGAGCATCGGGTAAGGCTCGGAGCCGCGAACGGTCACCTTGAGGTGGCGATTGTTGACGGCGCGCACCTCCACGCCCAGAGTCAGGTCACCGCTCTGGAAGCGGGCTTCACCGAAACCGGTCATGCTCAGAAGCACAGTGCACCTGTTCGAAGTCCCGAAGCT
>JBBQII010000004.1:0-20061 GCA_038324795.1 Gemmatales bacterium | reverse complement strand
ATCTTCGTTCGCAGTTTCGTGACTTTTCGGCCATCGACGGCGAGGATTTCGTCTTCGGTTTCCGTCACGGTCGTCATGTCGACTTTGCCGTCGAATTTGACGTCGTTGCCCAGGTCGAGCGAGATGCTGGCGTTCTTCATCGTGAATGTCAGGACATCGCGCGACTTCTGGCCCTTCATCGGGGCCGGGCCGCGGAGGTCGTATGTTTCGTCCGCGGCGGACGCCACGGAGCAACCGGCCACTGCAAGCGAGATGGCAAGAATGCGTGCGAACATGGGAATTCCTTTCGAGTGGGCGTCATCCGCCGGGGATGACCGCTGAACTGTCACTTCTTTGCTTTGAGTTCGATCAGGTCTTCCGCGTTCATGTTGCCTTTGTACTCGACTTCGATCTTCTGCCCGTCGGTCTCGCCGCCACCCTTCATTTCCATCTGGACGGTGGTGGTACTCTTGCGGTCGAAGCCATGTTTCAGCGAACGCTCGACCGTGCCTTTGCCTGAGATCTTCACATCCATCGTCAGGTCGTCTTCCTTGCTTTTGCCGGCCAGTTCGAACTCAAGTTCAATGATGGCGAGGTCTTCGCCGTCTTTCTTCTCGACGCGGATGAACTTGCCGGTCCCGGTTCCCTTGAAGTCTTCGAACTGATGGCCCATGACGCGTTCAAAGTCCTTCGGGTCGAGTTTCCAGGTATGGCCGATTTTCACCGGTTCCTTCGGGTAGAAGATGTCCTCTTCCTTGAACGGTACGTAATCCTTCAGTTCTTGCTTCTGCTTGTCGGTCGGCGTCACGTCCTCAAGCGAGTTCTTCCAGCCCTTGGGGCCACGTTCACTGTAGACGATCTGACCCTGCATGTCGCGCTCGGCCGATTTCTTGATCTCGCGCTTGCCCTTCTTGAAGATCTCGTCACGTTGGTCCAGGACGATCTTCGTCCGCATACGCGTGATCTCGCCATCGGCGACTCCGAGCACTTCGACTTCTTTCTTCTTTTCCAGCAACTCGTTGAACTTTTCGTCCGAGATCACCTTGCCGCTGACCGAGATCTTTCGGGCGACGTCCTTGCCGGTCGACTTGGCAGTGAGAATGTAGATCTGCCCCTTCTCCGGAGACGGGCCGCGAAGGTTGTAGGTTTCGCCGGCGTGCGACATCGACGAAACTGCTGCTGTCAGCGCGATTGCCAGAATACGTGCGAGCATCGGAATTCCTTTTGAGTGGACCGGGTCATCCCGCTGGAATGCCCGCTGAACGGTGACGTTATCGTTTGCCGTCGATGATCTCTTTGCCGACCCATGGGCGTAACGCTTCAGGCACGATGATCGATCCATCTTCCTGCTGGTAGTTCTCAATGATGGCGACCATCGCCCGGGTGACGGCCACGGCCGTGCCGTTGAGCGTGTACACGACGCGCGTGCCTTTCTGCCCGGCCGTCTTACTGCGGATATTCAGGCGACGGGCCTGGAAGTCGGTGCAGTTGGAGGTGCTGGTCACCTCGCCGTAGTCGCCCGTCGGCTTGCCGTCCTTGATTTCGCCGCGACATGGCATCCATGCTTCCAGGTCGTACTTGCGATAGGCCGGGCCGCCCAAGTCGCCGGTGCAGGTGTCGAGCACATGGTACGGCAGGCCCAGTCCCTGAAAGATCTTCTCTTCGATGCGCAGGATGTCGAGGTGAATCGCTTCACTCTGTTCGGGCGTGCAGAAGGCGAACATTTCGACCTTCGTGAACTGGTGCACGCGGTAAAGGCCTTTGGTGTCCCGCCCGGGTGCGCCCGCCTCAGTCCGGAAGCAGTGCGACAGGCCGACGTACTTCTTCGGCAGTTGTGCTTCGTCGAAGATCTGATCGCGGTGCATGCCGCCCAGCGTGATCTCGGCCGTGGCGATCAGGCACAGGTCGCTGTCGGCAATCGTGTAGACCTGCCGTGTCTCCGGGTTCGGGTCGCGCGGCATGAAGCCGATGCCTTCGAGCACATCGACGCGCGCCAGATCGGGCGTGATGATCGGTGTGAAGCCTTCCTTCAGCAGCGTCGTCATCGCGTACTGGACAAGTGCCAGTTCCAGCAGAACCGCTTCATTCTTGAGGAAGTAGAACTTCTGCCCGGTGACCGACGACCCGGCCTCGAAATCGACGAGATCGAGCTTCTCGGCCAGCGCCACGTGATCCTTCGGCACGAAATCGAACTGCCGCGGCGTCCCCCATTTGCGGACGACCTTGTTGTCGGCCGGTGTACCGCCGACGGGGGCGTCCGGGTGCGTCATGTTCGGGATGGTCAGCAGGGCCGCATGCAGGTCGGCCTCGGTCTGTTTGACGTCACGCTCTTTCTGGCCGATGTCTTCGCGCAGCTTCTTGCCTTCGGCAATCAGTTCCTGCTTCCTGGCCGCGTCCTTCTCTTTCGGGATCAGCTTCGAGATTTCATTGGCCCGCTGTTGCGAAGCCTGCACCTCGCCGACAAGCGATTTCCGGCGATCGTCCAGCTTCACCACGCTGTCGATGTCGACAAGTACACCGCGATTGACGCAGTTGGTTTTGACAGCGGCAAGGTTGTCCCGAATAAAGGCAGCGTCGAGCATGGTCCATCCCTGAGAGTTGCAAGATTCCGCGCTATGCATCTGAGTTGCAGCTACAGCGATTGTATTTACCAGATCGGCTTCGCCCCGAGCAATCGGCGGATGAGGCCGATCTGGCCGGCGTGCAGCATCTCGTGATGGGAACACCAGCGGAGAATCTCCGCCTTGGTGGTGCACAACGAGTGCGGCTTGATGACAGGGGCATCAAGGTCCAGGTTCGGCATGCCACGTAATTCGGCCAGGGTCTGCTGGTGAACGCTGTCGAATACAGATCGAATTTCGTCGACCGGAGGATTCTTTGCAGGGTCAGGCTCGGCGACGGAGCCCCGGCCAAAGGAGTTGAGAAACTCGTCGGAGATCAAAGCCGCATCGCCGGGCAGGGGGCCTCTCACCCGATCGAGAGCCAAACGGTATTCCGCCATCGCCAGATGCCCGACCTGCCACGCGATATGCGACACGCTGCCGGGTATTGCGAACCAGCCGGAAGCGGGGATGCGGTCGAGAATGCGCAGCGAGTAGCCGCGGGCGAAGATGATCTGATCGATGAGGTGAGGGAGTAGGGACATTATTCCGATGACGACAGCGATCAACTATACGAGTACAGGAATCTCGGACTCGCGAAACCGCTTAACGAAGTCGTAGTGACTGTGATACTTCTTGATAGTTGTTCAGAACCCATTCAATCATGTCGAGGTCGGCGGCACTTCCCCGTGACATCAGCACTGGAATGATTTCCATGGTATCAGCTAGGTCTGCCATCTGCTGATGGCCCGCCTCCAAGGCCTGATTTCGGAGTTTCACGAAACCGAGGTGGAGAACGTCCGGAACCCGTATCACGGTGCCGAGATCTTCCATTGATTCCCGCGAATCTCAAGTGATGTTAAGGCCGCTTCTCCAGCGGTACGTACGGCGCGTCGTTCTTGCCGGTGTAGACTTGTTCAGGTCGGAAGATGCGGTTGTTTTCCATCTGTTCCATCCAGTGGGCCAGCCAACCGGCGACGCGGGCCACGGCAAACAGCGGGGTGAACAGATCGGTCGGGATGCCGAGCGCCTGGTAGATGACGCCCGAGAAGAAGTCGACGTTCGGCCAGACACCCTTCGTGCCGTAGATGCCGGCACAGTACTTTTCGAGTTCGAGAGCGGTCTCGTATTTCTTCGGTCGGCTGGTTTCGGAGAAGACATGTTCTGCCAGTTCCTGCAGTACCGTAGCCCGCGGGTCCTTCACCTTGTAAACGCGATGGCCCATGCCCATGACCTTGTACGAGGGCGTGGCCGCGCGCTTGGCATCCAGCCAGGGCTTGGCGTTCGACGCGGGGCCGATCTCGTCGAGCATCGCGACGACTTCTTCGTTCGCACCGCCGTGCAGCGGGCCGGCCAATGTCCCGATGGCCGCGGCAATGGTGTTGTACGGCGTACACAATGTGGAACCGGTGACACGTGCGGAGAACGTCGATGCGTTCATCGTGTGCTCGGCATGCAGCACCAGGCAAGCGTCAAGAACTTTGCGTACGGACGGAGACGGTTCACGCTCGAAGAGCATCCAGTAGAAGTTGCCGGCATGATCGAGGTCGGGGTTCGGGTCGATCGGCTCGTCGCCGTTGCGAAGACGGTGAAACGCGGCAACGAGCGTGGGCATCGAGGCGATCAGGCGCAGGACTGAATCCCAGGTATTCGCCGTGTTGGATGCATCGCGGGTCGGGTAGAACATGCCGAGCGCGGCAACGGACGACTGCAGCGCGTCCATCGGATGGCCGTTCTCGGGGAAGCTCTTGATCATTTCCTTGAGCTTGTACTTGACCTTGCGGCGGGTACGGAGATCTTCGTGGAAGTCGGCCAGTTCGCGTTGCGAGGGCAGGTCGCCCTTCAGCAGCAGCCAGGCGGTTTCTTCGAACGAACTGTCCCGGGCCAGTGTCTCGACCGCGATGCCGCGATAGGCGAGACGCGCGTTCTTGCCGTCGATCAGACTGACCGCCGACTTCGCCACCGGTACGTCGGCCAGACCGGGGACGATCTCCATTTGACTCATATTGGCACTCGGGAAATTAGGTCGGCAAGCAGAAGGAAGGACATATGGCACGGCACCCGCTTCCACAGGATTGATTAGCCGAAAACGCCGATCCCGGCTAGGGGTTCGGATTGGCGGGGGGGCGAATGGTCCGGTAAGATACCCAGGGGGAGTGAACGCGTCTTTGAGCCTGCTTCCATGAATCGTGCCGACCTTCAACAGCTTGGCCAGATGCGGATCGATGAAGCGACACTCCTACTGGCGCACAGGCACTGGAGCGGAGCGTACTATCTGGCAGGCTATGCGGTGGAGTGTGCACTGAAGGCCTGCATCGCGAAACGAACACAGCGGCATGATTTTCGGGACTTTATTCGCCTGCGCGGCAACGATGAACCGTCAAATCTGGAGCTGTGGGACAGGACGTGCCTGCGCGGCGTCATCGAGGGAATGCGATATGGAAAGAATTCCATGGAGCTTTTGCTGCGAATTGACGGAGCAAATGCACCTCAGCCGGTTCCAGTGACGGATGTTTCGAGAGTCTATTAGGATAGCTGGTTACACGAGGGGTAACCGCTTTACATCCTCTGCCCCGTGGTCCGCACACATCGATAGTACTGATAGTGCCTCCTCCACGAACTCATGCCGCACGCCCAGCGCCTGCAGCTTCTCGTGCAGCCGGTCGTTGCCGCGATGCCAGCGGCTGGTGGGGGCGCAGGCGAAGCGGATCCTTTTCGGCTGGCGCACCGGGTGGATGTGCAGGCCGGCGCCGTCTTGCCGGCAGTGTTCACGGCTCGCGTACATCTCGTCGAGCGATGTCCCTTCGCCCCACAACTCGTAGTGATCGATTGCTGCGTCGGTCGCGAAGACGCTCGGGAACAGGTCGGGGTACTTGAAGCCCAACCGCAGTGCCCCCTGGCCGCCCATGCCGTGCCCGGCAACGACGATCGGCACACCTGGCCAGCGGTCGGCAATCGCCGGGACGACGTGGCGGACGACGAACTCTTCCGCGGACATCGCCGGATCTAAGTCGGGTGAAGTTTTTGCCGACCACCAGGAGTTGCCAGCCTGCGGGCAGACGCACGCGGCCTTCGCATCGCGCAGCGATTCGATCGCCGGCGTCACACCATCGACGTCGTGCAGATGCAACAGAACAAAGCGGGGAAGCGTATCGACCGGTTCAAACCAGTCAACGCGCTTCCCCGCGATCTCGCGAACGGTTGTCATGCGGTCACTTGGCATCCTTTGCCGACTTAAGCTTCTTTTCGACGTTACGCCGGCGTTCCTGGTCGCGTTTCGACAGAGTTTCCGGGTCTTCCTTCATCGCCCGTTCCCATACTTTGATCGCTTCGTCCTTCTCGCCCAGCTTCAGGAGAGTTTCGGCAAGGTGATCGAAGATCTCGATGTGCTGGCCATCCTTTGATTCGATCGCTTCAAGGAAGTTCTTCTTCGCTTCCTTGTAGTCCTTCTTCTTGTAAAGCACCCAGCCGAGGCTGTCGAGGTAGGCGGGGTTATCCTTGTCGTCTTCCTTCGGCAGGTCGTCGATCATCTTGCGCTGCTTGCGGTCGATTTCGATCGCTTCACGGATCAGCTTCTCCGACTCGTCGATGTTCAAGTCGTTGTCGGCCCAGATGAACCCGAGATCGTTCTTGAAGGTGGGGTTTTCCGGGTACTTCTTCACCAGCGCCTTCAATTCGTCCGCCGCCTTGTCGATCTTCTTGAGATCGACGTAAACGCTCGACAGCGCGTAACGCACGCCGCGGATGAAGCGATCGCGGCGATCATCGTCAACGTCCTTAATCTTCCGCAAGCGGGCTAGCGTGTCTTCGTAGCTTTTGACACTCTCGTCGAGTTGGCCGGCTTCGCGATAAACTTCGGCCTTCAGGCGCACAAAATACCAGCCGTCGCCGTCGGCATCGATCAGTTCGTCGGTCAGCTTCAGTGCTTCGTCGAGCTTGCCCTTCTTGGCCAGCGACTGGATCATCCGTTCCATGACAAACGGCTTGACGCGGTTGATGGGGCTGGATTTGTCCGAGTTGTCGATCTGCAGGAACTCACGGCACGCCTTGATCGCGTCGTCGAATTTCTTGTTCTCGATGAACAGATCGATCAGCCCGTCATACACCTGGATGATGCGGGCGCTGCTCTGCACCTTGAAGGCGGACTCGGTGGCGATCTTGTAGAAGGCCTGCGCCGCGTCGTAATCCTTCACCAGATGCGCCGAGCGGGCCAGCATGAACGCGGCCGTGTAGTTGAACGGCTGCGGGTCTTCTTTCGTCATCTTCAGCGCGACGGCGACCAGCTTCCTGGTGCCGTCTTCGTCCTTGAACAGCAGTTTCAACTGTCCTTCGATCGCGTCGTTGCCGGTGATCGCATTGAGCTTGAGCGCCTTGTCGCGAAGTGGGTCAGCGTCAGCGGCAATTCCGCGAGTTGTCCCAGCGAAGGTGAACATGACAACAACGAGCGTTAGTAGCGTGCGTACCATGATGGTTGACTCCTGATCCAACCGGGCCGGTAAAGTCTGCCGTTTCAGCACATCTTAACGAGTTCTCCGACGCGCCGCCATGCGGATTCCTGTCAGACAGGATCTGACGTAATTCGGCTAAACAGACTCGGGCGTCCGTTCGAGCGAATGATTCTTGTGCTAGGATTCTTCGTCTATCCCGCGGGGATCGATTTCCCCCTTTTTGATGTGCCGTCCGAGAATCAACCGTGCAGCATCGACTCTGTCTCGAAGCCGGTTCCGAACCGTTCCCGGGTCTGAAACTTGTTCAGATCCGCGGGCGAGGCGGCTTCGCGGAAGTTTGGGAGGCGCGGAACGAACAGGGCCAACCGATCGCTCTGAAATTCATCTCCAGCGATAAAACGACCACGACCGTAAAAGAAGTGAAGTCGCTGCAGTCGATGCAACAGCTGCAGCATCCGAACCTGTTGCTGACGCACCGGGTCTGGTCGGTCCCGGGCTACATCGTCATCTCGATGGAACTGGCCGACGCCAGCCTGCTTGATCTGCTGGAAGCGTATCTTGCTGAGTACAAGACGCCAATCCCGCCCGAAGTGTTGGCCCCGTACATGACGCAGGTCGCATCGGGTCTGGATTTTATGAACTGCCGCCGGCACATGTTCGAGGGGCGCAAAGTCGGCTTTCAGCATTGCGACATCAAGCCCAGCAACCTGCTCGTTGTCGGCGATGAAGTGAAGATTGCCGATTACGGACTTTCCGCACCGACTTTCGGAACGAACAATCCGTATCCCAAATGCGGCACGCTCGATTTTGCTCCCCCTGAGATTCATCGGGGAATGTTGAGCGAACGCAGCGACCAGTTCAGCCTTGCGGTGACGTGGTACTACCTGCGGACCGGGTCCTTTCCGTTCCCGCCGCCGGCCGACGGCTTTCGGCGTCGCCACAGTTACAACCGCCCGGCACCCGACCTCGGGCTTGTCACCCGCTCTGAACGGCGAATTCTGGAACGGGCACTGGATGTGGCGCCAGAGCGCCGTTGGGATTCCTGCCAAGTGATGGTCCGCGAACTGCATTACGCCTGGATGTACTCGATGGGCAGCGGCGGGTCGACTTCGTCAATCGTCGTGACGTCGGACAGCATCGCGGGGGCAGCCATCGCGCATTGATCGTTCCCCGGCCCGCCATTCTTGCGCAGCTTTCGTTTTACTCCGCTTCGTTCGTCGGCTGCAGATTCATTCCGCTTGACAAAAAATCGTCAGTCCCTTATCCCCCGCGCCACATGACCGCTGCGTTCGCGTGATCTGTTTCCTTTGCCGGTGTTGCCGTGCGCGGGAAAAGCGTTCGCGAAGGCAGGATGTTTTCGGGGGAATGCGATGATCGGGACACCGCGTGGAAAAATCGGCCGGGCATGCACCTACGTCACGGTGCTGCTGGCCGGGGCGTTCGCCTTGCCCGCTTTCAGCGCGGAACCGCCGACTGGTAAGGATATCGCTGAGGTTTTGATCCACGGTAACCGGATCCGCTCCACCCAGGAAATTCAAGCCAAGATGCGCACGCGTGTCGGGCAGAAATACAGCGAAGTCACCGCACAGGAGGACGTCGAGCGGCTGCTGGCCCAGGGCTGGTTCCCGCCCACCGGTGTGCAGTTGGCCACCCAGGAGAGAAATGACGGCAAGTTGATGGTTGTCATCAGCATCATCGAACTGCCAAGTACGGTGCAGGAGATTATCTACCGTGGTGCCGATCACCTGAAGGACGACGAACTCGAGAAGTTGACAGGCCTGAAAAAGGGCGCTCCGATGAGCCCGGCCCTCAACCATGCGGCCCGGCAGTCGATCCAGCGGAAGTACCAGGAAATGGGTCGGCCCTGGGCCGGCGTGCAACTGACTGAAGGCGGCAAGCTGGAAGACAAGCGTGTCGTTTTCGACATTGCCGAAGGTCCGCCCGGCAAGATCAAGAGCATCCAGTTCAAATTCTTCGGCCCGACCTCCGGCGACGTCAGCGAGGGCCGGTTGCGGACGCAGATCACCAGCTCCACGGCCAAGCTCGCCACCCTGATCGGCGGCGAGTACAACGTCGGCCAGATCGAACTTGATATCGGAAAAATTGCAGAGTACTACCACAACCTCGGCTACCTCGAAGCACGCGTGCAGCGTGAACTGATCTGGGACGACGATCACCGCGGTGTGACGGTCATCTTCCATATCGAGGAAGGCAAGCGGTTCACCGTCAACAAGGTGCAGATCGACGGCAACAAGGCCCATCCTGAGACACAACTGCTTGCCTACACCGATCTGCGGTCAGGCGACTACTACGACAAGTTCAAGACGATGGGCGACTCAGCCCGCCTCAAGAATCTGTATGGCTATGAAGGCCGGCAGATTGGCGTTCGCGAAGTGGTGCATCATGCCGGTGATGGCGTCGTCAACGTGCATTACCAGATCGATGAACGCGAACCCGTACGCGTGGGTGCCGTGCGCGTCATCGGCAACACGGTCACTCGAGACAACGTGATCCGTCGGCAGTTGAACCTTTACCCCGGCCAGATCCTGTCGTTCCCCGACCTGATGGAAGCGGAACGCAACTTGTCGAAACTCGGCATCTTCGAAGAAGACCCGGCACAGGGAGTTCGGCCCACGGTCGAAGTCGAAAACCCGGAGATCGACGAGCCGTTCAAGGATATTCTGGTGCGGATCAAGGAGAAGCCGACCGGCAGCTTCATGATCGGTGCCGGCGTGACGTCGGATGCCGGTCTGACCGGTTCGGTCGTCATCAATGAAAGGAACTTCGACATCACCAATGTGCCGCGCACCTGGGACGACATCTGGGAAGGCCGGGCCTTCCGGGGCGGCGGGCAGGAGTTCCGGTTGGAAGCCGTGCCGGGCACGCAGTTCCAACGCTATACCGCATCGTGGCGCGAACCGTACATGTTCGACAGCGCCTACAGCCTGGGGGTGAGCGGCTACTACTTCACGCGCGGCTATGCCGAGTTCAACGAAGGCCGGGTCGGCGGCCGTGTCACGATCGGCCGGCGCTTCAACAACATCTGGTCGGCCAACATCACCGAGCGCATCGAGGATGTCAGCGTAACAGGCACCGCTCCGTTCATGCCGTCGCAGATCACGCGGTACCAGGGTAACAGCACGCTGATCGGCTCGCGGCTTGGCTTCAACCGCGACACGCGCGACAACTACCTGCGGCCGACCTCGGGCAGTACGCTTGATTTCGGCGGCGAGTACGTGACCGGCGACTATGCCTTCCCGCTGGCGACGTTGGAAGCGACCAAGTACTGGACCGTCTCGCAGCGCAAAGACGGCAGCGGCAAGCATGTCGTGGCATTGCGAACGCAGGCATCGTACGCGGGTGATGAAGCACCGGTGTTCGAACGGTTCTACGCAGGTGGTTTCCGCAGTCTCCGCGGTTTCTCGTTCCGCGGCGTCGGCCCGTTTATCGATGGGTTCAACATCGGCGGCAACTTCGCCTGGTTGAACAGCGTCGAGTACCAGATCCCGGTGATGGCGAACGACAACCTGTACTTCGTCGCCTTCTGCGATACCGGCACTGTGGAACAGTCGGTCGAAATCAAGGACTACCGCGTGACGGCCGGTGTCGGTCTTCGCATCGCGGTGCCGCAGTTGCTCGGACCGGTGCCGCTGGCACTCGACTTCGGTTTCCCGATCAACCAGGGCCCCGGCGACAACAAGCAGATCTTCAGCTTCTGGCTCGGATTCTTCAACTGATGCAGCTTCCATAACGAGCCGCGACCGTCAGGGAGTGGGCGGCGCCCTTCACTTCCTGACGGTCGTGGCCCGTCATCGCAAAACTCTCATCTGATTGCCTTCAGCGCCCCCAGCAACTCGCCCAGCAGGTTGTTCTGCGGGTAGCTGTGGCCCAGGTGCTGGCGGAATCCCTCGGCATACGTGACGCCGCAGGTCTTGCCCTGGACCGCGGCCCATTCCTGCATCGAGTCGACAAAGTTATCCACCCCGTGATGCTTGATGAGCCAGTTGCGCTGGCTCTTGTGTGCTGCCAGCGCCTCACGCTTCAGCGGCATCTGCTTCGTGATGTCGATGCAGAAGCCGGGAGGGATCACCTGGCCGAACACGTCCTTGCCTTCCACCGGATCGCAATAGTACAGGTGCGGAATATGCTCGAGCGGCGGGTGCCGCCATCGGCCGTGCAGGTAGTTGGGAATCGGGGCCGCGAAGCTGGCGGCTCGCACCACGCGGCTGGTCATCTCATGGTCGGGGTGGTAGTCGTCGGGGCTATGGGTGAAGACCAGTGTCGGCCGTACTTCAGTGAACAAGTGGACGACCCGTTCCAGCGCCTGATCCGTCACACTAACACGCATGTCCCGTTCTTCGACGCAGTGATAGGTCGCCCCGATCAACTTCGCGGCATCGGCCCCTTCGCCGCGGCGGATGCGGGCGATCTCGTCGGGCGGATACTCGGCACTGCCGCAGTCGCCGGGGGTCATCGTGGCACAGTGGATTTCCCAGCCGTGCTCCTGCTTCAGGCGGATCAGTGCCCCGGCACAGATGAACTCGATGTCGTCCGGATGAGCCAGCAAGGCGAGTGCGATCTTCGACATGTGCGCCGTCCCGTGAAAAGAAATCATCTGGATTCCCTCTCACGGTTAGGCGGTCGGGTGGGCATCGTCAATCCGTCGGCGCGGATTGCGGTTGAGGTTGCGGTTTCGCCGCCGTGCGATTGATCCCCGAGTTGATCCGCACGCGTTCGACGATCGCCTCGGAGATCCACGGCCGGCCCTTCGGGTCGACGCCATCGTACGGCCCAGGGGGCCAAATCGCCTCGACGCTCTGCAGTGCCGGCAGCAGGCGTTCCTGCAACAGCAGGTCACTCATGCCGACGTAGTAGGGCGACACCGCCGGGCTGGCCAATCGGGCAATGTCGAAGATCGCCAACGTGCCCTGTCGCAGTTCCTTCTGATTCAAGTCGCGAACCAGGCGCAGGTAGTTTATCTGCTGGTTCAACGTCTCTTCCGCGAGCGAGTCGGCCAGCTTTTCGCTGACGGCGGCCACGTTGCGGTTCAGGAGAAGCTGGCCCCACAGGCCGGGGGCCTGCTGCGTGCCCAGCACTTTCTCGTACAAGGCGATTGCATCGCGCACCTGGTTGCGTTTCCGCCAGAGGTTCTCGGCCTCGGCAAACATCTTCCGTGCTTCGATCGCCCGCGGATCCTTCTCGAACTCCGACTGATACAGGAAGAAGTCGTAGTTCGTCTGCGACCTGTTCACGTTGTACATATGCAGGATCTGGTTCGCCTTGATCGAATCGGCCAGCACCTTGTCGTTCAGTTCTTCCGGCCGCAGTGTCGGCATCGCGTCGGCATCGACGTTGAAACCGCGATGGCGAGCGTAGATCTCGGCCCGGCGGCGGTACGCCAGTCGCTCCGCTGGGGTCAGATTCAGGCCATTGTCCCGGCCGTGGTCATACCACATTTGATGCGCGAGGGTCCATTCCGCCAGGGAGTTCGCCGATGGCTTGACCCGTACATCTTCGCGGAACCAGCGGTCATTGGCGTCACGCTGATCGTCGACGATCCAGGACGAATCGTCCAGCCAGCCGTCCTGCTGCAACTGCTCGGCAATGTACGATTGTGCCCGCATCGGCCCCTGCCGGAAGATGATCAGCGTCGGCCGGGACGGCAACCGGCGGATTCGTTCCGGGTCGCGGTAGTTCTTGTCGGGCCAGGACGGTTCCGGGTTCGGCTTCGGGATCACCTCGTTGGCGTAGCGGAACCAGACACGCGACGCGCGCACGGCGGACGAGTTGCCATCGCCGATCGCCTGATTCGGGTTCAACTCTTCGCCGGCGGTGCGGTAGAACGGCGGCGGTACTACGGGGAACTGCTGCAGGCGGTCCTCGAACATGCCCGGGGCATCGTCACGGAAGCGGTTCGGAAGTACTTCGTTTTCCTTCAGGAAGTTCACCACGTCCATAGGCGACTGTGCCAGATAGATCGACGGCAGGTCGGTTCCATCGGCACGTTTGCCCGGCTTGATGGCCGCCTCGCGCAGCCGGCGCACCAGTTGCGGGTTCTTCTCGCAGAAGGCACGGAAGGCCACCAGGTCGACTTGCCCGCCCCGCATCAGGGTGCGGTAGTCGCGGGCATCGCGCGGGATGCACGAAAGCTGGAACAGGCAGCGCAGCGTCGTTTTCTGATCGCTGGTGGTGAACTTGCTCTGGTAGTACGAGGCCAGCGAATATCGCATGTCCGGGTTGTTGTGGATGATCGACTCCCCCTCGGCCAGCAGGCTGATGCCGCGGCTGATGTAGAAGTACTTGTCGTTGAGCCGATCCATTTCAACCGAGACGTTGTACGCCAGATTCCAGCTCTGGAACAACCAGGGGGTGACGAAGCGAGGCTGCAGTTTGGTGATCGAACGAACGGTCAGTTCCAGTTCGTTCCATTCCTGCATCTTCTGCTTTTCGTTGGCCGACATCCACAAAGCGCAGACGCAGAATCCGCGAGAGCCGGTCAACAGCAGTCGGACCGCGGCACCGGTCAACTCGACGTCGCCCTGACTCATCTCGTTGAGTTCGAGCTTGTCCGATTGTGCCTGGATCGACCACGGGCGGGCATTCTGGTTGCCGCGATCGCCGGGCAAGGCGACCACGCCGCGAACCACGATCGTCGTGATGAACAGGCCGACGAGCAGGCCGCAATAGATCAGTTTCCGCTGCCGGGCTGCCCGTCGAGTGTTACTGGACATGATGTGACGCCTTCGAGATTACAGGATGCGCGAAGCAGTGACGTTTCCCCATCGCCTACGCGGCGATTTCGCGGGACCTCATCAGGTAGTACGCCAGAACGAACCACGGGAGCATATAAGCAGCCAGAAAAATCATGTTCAGGGCCATGAAATCGAAACTGATGTTAAACCCCTGCGTCAGGTAGTTCGACCATGTGAAGCGTTCGGTATCGGGGATAACGTTCATCAGCCGCCGGAAAAACCAGCGGTAGGCGTCGTCGCCGAACAGGGCGAACTGAATCGTCGGCGTCTTGTCCAGCTCGGCCGCGGTCGTCGACCCTTTCACCAGGCGGGTGAACGATTCAAATGGCCCGCCGCCGATGTTCTGACCCAGTGCGACCCCGGTCAGGAACTCCTGGAAGTAGCCGCCGATGAACAGGCACAGGGCCAGGATCATGCTGATCACGCCGGCCAGATACGTGCTGGCCGCCACCGACAGCCCGATCACGATCGTCAGCCGGCACCACAGTCCTACGGCCCCCTTGAAAAAGTTCACCCAGAACAACCCCTCGGATTCAAGCAGATACAAGTCCAGTGGCGCGACACCGAGCATCTGACTGTCCGACTCGCACTTCACCTTAATCTGCACCAGCGCGGGGCTGCCGGCGGCCGGGTCGACAGGCGGCTTGCCGTCGAGCGCGTTCTTGAACAGCCCGGGGGGTACCATCAGCCGGTAGGTGTGATAGTCGAACACCGGGAAGTTCTTGAACTGGAAACGGCCGAACTTCTCCGCGATCTCATTGACCTTTTTCCAGTCTTCGCCTCCGCCCGAATCGGGGTCCTCCGACGGGCTGACGTTGCGGTAGCCGCGGAACGCGTCGCGGAAGGCCTTCTGGTACTCTGCTTCGCGCGACGGGTCCCACTTCCAGGTGATGATGTCGAACGAAGTCTCGATCCCCTTGTTTTCCTGCCCCTTGGTCGTCTTGTAAATGTCGAAAGCAAACTCGAGCGGCACGGCGGGCATCGTGGTCAGGTCATCGAGTTCGCCAGGCCGGGTGAAGGTCCAGATCGCCCGGTGCGAACTCTGCCGGCCGCCCGCGATGTACTTGCGGTACGCATATTCTCGCCCGACATCGACTCCTTCAAACGACTGCGATCGGACGCGATCTTCCTCGGCCCGTTCACGAACATAGTCGAGCTTGCCGTAAACGGGGACGCGGGCCTTCATGGTTTCCTTGCGGGCTGCCTCGTCGACGTTGCTGGTCAGGATGAAGATCAGGCTGATTCCCGTCAGGACGAAGAGGGCGATCGTCTCCAGAATCGTGTACCCGAGAAACCGGCCGACGACGATCTCGAAACGTTCCACCGGCTTGGTCACGATCGTGTGGATCGTCTGGTTCTTCACATCAGTCGGGATGCTGAACCCGGCAAGCAACAGCGCGGTCGTGATCAATAGCAACGTCATCGCGAAACCGATGACGCTGATCGTCGTTTTCAGGATGTCTTCGGGCTTCATCTTCTTGAAGAAGAACCATGTGGCCGGGAACATGAAGACGACGAGCACGATGAAGAAGACCCAGATGACTCGCCGGCGTACTGCTTCCTTGAGGCTCAACCGGGCGATCGCGGCAATGCGCCGCCAGCGCAGCCGGGCCAGATCGAGGACGAACGGCTCGCCGAACGCCAGCAGGGCGAGCAACCCGCCGGCTGTCAGGGCATATCCCTGATACTCGTCAAGGGCGTTCGGCTGCCGAACGAGGGTCGGGGCATTGCCCTGGCCGGGCTGCTGCGCGACGCCCTGTTCCTCAGCCTGCCGATCGTTGTCGAGCCGGATCGCCACGGTCAGCCCGAAGGCGACCAGGTACATCATGAACGCGAGCAGCCCGGCGATCGCCATGAATTTCGAGATCATCCGCCGACGGCTGCCGGCGATGGCCGGGGCGGGGGAGACCATGACGTACAGGAACCAGACAAGCAGGCCGATCGCGGCAAAGCCGCCGGCGTCCTGCAGCCACGTAACCGTGAGCCGGCCGAAGTCGCTCCAGCCTTCCGACCGGTTCTGCAGCTCCATTACGCCGAGTACGGGTGCAACCATGGGTATCGCGTCGTCCGAAAAGAAACCGTGAACACAGTACGAGACAAGGGTTACTTCGTTGCCGGGCTGCCCGCGGGCTGGTAGCGGCGGCCGGGGCGGGCCTTGCTTTCTTCCACGACGCGCTTGAACAGGTCTTCGAGCGTGGTGGTCGGATGACCCACCGATTCAAGCTGCCCGCCGTGTTTGAGTACCAGCGCTGCAAGGTCCTGCCTGAGCGAATCGGTCAACTGCAGATTGGTCGCCCGCATCTCGACCCGGCGGGCGTCTTCGACCAGCTTCTTGACCTCGCCGTTCTCCTGCAGGTCGCCGTTGTAGAGGATCGCGATGCGATCGCAAACGTCCTGCACGTCGTCGAGGCGGTGGCTGCACATCAGCACGGTCTTGCCCTGCTTGCGCAGTTCAAGAATCAGTTCCTTCATCCAGATGGTGCCGAGCGGGTCCAGGCCCGAGGTCGGTTCGTCGAGGATGACGAGTTCGGGGTCGTTGATCAGCGCCTGCGCCAGGCCGATGCGTTGCCGCATGCCCTTCGAGTATTCGCGAAGTGTGCGTTTCTTGTCGTTCTCCAACCCCACGCGGCGGATGAGGTCGGCGGCACGTTCTTCGCGCACTTTCGTGGGCATGTCGAACAGCCGGCCGTAGAAATCGAGCGTTTCTTCCGCGTTCAGGAAGCGGTAGAGGTATGACTCCTCGGGCAGGTAGCCGATCCGTTCGTTCTTGCGAACGTCGACAGCCGGCTGCCCGAACACGAACGCCTCACCCGATGTGGGGAACAGCAGCCCCAGAAGCAGCTTGATCGTCGTCGTCTTGCCCGAGCCGTTGGGCCCGAGCAGGCCGAAGATCTCGCCCTTGCGGATCTGCAGGTCGAGCGCGTTGAGCGCTGTTTTCTTCTTACGGCCCCAGAAGTCCCGATAGACCTTCGTGAGGCTGCGTGTCTCGACAATGAAATCTTCAGCCATTCTCGGCCCCTGGGCGGCTGAACTGTTGTGACGACATGTTGGTTCCACTTGCCGTTCGGGACTCTCAGAGTCCGGTACGTCGCAGCCTTGCGAACCGTTCGGCTTCGTTATGTTACATCGCCCGTACCGGATTGGCGAGAAGGCAACCGAAAGTCGATCCAACGACCACTCGGCCCGATCACCTGATTCGGCAGAAAGTTCGCCTTGTACGCCAGCGACCGGCACTCGGCCACATAGTAGCCCATGTAGACGTACGGTATCCCGTTTCGCCGGGCGTCGGCGAGTATCGACATCACGTTGAACGTGCCCGGCGAGCGGTCCCGCTCGTCCGGGTCGTAGAAGAAGTAGATGGCTGACATCGCCTTGGATAACCGATCGACATAGCCGACGCCGATCAATTTGTCGCCGACACGGTACTGCCATTCCTCGACGGGGAACGGGTTATCGACAAAGCCTTCAATGTAACTGTCCTCTTCCTTCGGGCCATGCCGGGGCCAGTCCTTGAACCCCTGCTGGAACACGTGGAAGCGGTCGTACAGGTCGAGCTTTTCGTCCGTTACTTCCGGCTCGGCGATCGTCAGCGTGACATCGCGATTGGCGTCCCACGCCCGGCGCTGGCTGCGGTTGGGCCGATAGGCGGTCGCGTCCAGCCGAAGCGACAGGCAGCGACTGCATTCGGGGCACGCCGGCTGAAACAGCGCCCGCCCGAAGTGACGCCAGCCGCGGATCAGCTTCGCCTCGAACTCCGCCGCCGAGATCTCGGCCATGAGCTGGTAGCGCATGCGTGCGGTCTCCGCCGGGAGATAACCGCATGTATGCTCGGCCGTGGTGAAGGTGTGCAGGGTGAGCATGTGATGTTGCTACCGTTACTGACAGTCACGTTGCGAATGCCTCTTATCCCCTCTCCCCCGCAAAGCCGGGGGAGAAGGGATAAGAGGGAAGATGGCATCTGCGGCATGACGGTCAGTAACAAATCCTACTTCAACGACAACAGATACTCCACCACATCGGTCAATTCATCCTCGGTGAAGTTCTTGACGATGTCCTCGGGCATGATCGAGATCGCGCTCTTCGTGCGGCTTTCGATATCGGTCTTGGCGATCTTCGTGTCCTTGCCGTTGGCATCGCGGATCGTCACCGTGTCGGGCGTTTCTTCGATGATCAGGCCCAGGATCTTCTGCCCGGCGCTGTTTTCGATCTGCCATTGCAGGAACTGGTCGGCAATTGCCTTGCTCGGTTGCAGGATCGATTCGTACATGTTCTCCCGGCTGGCCTTGCTGCCGATCTTCGAGAGGTCGGGGCCGATCTGCCCGCCTACTCCCTGCACGAGGTGGCAGCGCACGCATTGCGTATCGCCCTTCAAACTGAGCGCCAGCAGTTGCTTGCCGCGTTCCGCGTTGCCGACACGCTGGCTGAGTTCCGCCAGCGTCGGCAGCTTCTTCGGGTCGAGCTTGGCGGGGGGCGAGGGGAAGCGAGAAGCAGCTCTGCCGCGCAGGTCCTGATACGGGCTGTTGCGCAGCAACCGGCCGGCCAAGGCCATCAGGTCATCGGGAATCGTCTTCTTTTCGACGAAGGTGTAGAGCAACCAATGCGTACCGGGCTGTGTACCGGACAGTGCCTCGATGGCCGATCGGCGTATGGCGGGGCTGGCAGTGTCGCTCAAGGCGACCGCAGTAAGCGCGGTCAGGGCACGCCCTGAATTGTCGCCTTTCGCGTTCTTGCCCGGCACCTGCATTTGGACTGCGAGCGCCCGGCTCAATTCAATGCCGAGTTCGTCGCCCACGGGCACGCCCGGCTTGAGCATCGCTTCGAGGGCGTCCATCGCCTGGGGAGTCTTGAACGTGCCCAGTGCTTGCACGGCGGCGATGCGTGCCTGCTGCTCGCTCTTGTCGGTGCCGTCTTTAGCCGTGGCGGCGATCCCGGCCAACGTCGCAAGCCGATCCTGCGCCTGGGCCGCGCCGATGAGGAGAATGCCTTCCGTCCGCGTCGTGCTGTTGCTCAGCAGTTCGTCGATGGCGGCCGCCATGTCCTTGCTGCCTTGCAGGCTCTTCCACTTGCCGGGCAGGAACTGTTGAATGTGCCGTAGCGCCTGGGCTTTGACTTCGGGAGCTTGCTTCGATTTGAGCAGCGTCAGCATGGTCTGCCCCGCACTCACATCCTCCGAAGTCGCCAGAATATCGACGATACGCGCCTTCTGCAGGCCGGTCAACTTGCTGTCTTCCAGCAACTTCGGCAGCCGTGCTAGCGCCGACTTGGGCCGTAGTTCCCACACCAGATCGGCCACCTTGTCGTTCCATTCCGGGAAGTGCTTGTCGAAGTCGGCAAGGATGGCATCGCGCCGGGCCGGGTCGGTGCCGCAGGCGATGTTCAGAGCGGCGAGATAGAAACGGTCTTGGCCGTCGTAACGATTGGCGAATGGATAAAAGATAGCGGTTTGGGCGTCGACATCAGAGAATTTTCTTGACCAGATCAACATTTCACGTGACACGCTTGGAGTCACGCTCAAATCCTTCGCAAGTTTTTCGCCCTCGGTCGCCAATTCGCGATAGAACAACGCCCAGTTCTTGGGCGATACGTGCAGTGAATGGCTGTCTTCAACCCGCAATGCAAGTTGACGAATCCGTTCGTCTTCTTCACGGTTCGTCTTGTAAATCTTGAGGAAATCGTCCTCGCTGAATTGCCCAAAAAGCGCAATAGCCCGAGCATCCAACAACCAAGTGTCGCGATTCTCTCGAAGTGGAGTGATAGCGGAAAAAAAGTCGCCTCGCTTCAGTTTCAAAAGCTCCTGCTGCGCGATGAATCGACTGCTATTGTTCGGCAACGCAAACAAATCAAATATCTTTTCGATGCTATCGGTCCGAACTTCCGGCACTTTATACCCTTTGTGCCCCTTCGGCGTCACACGATAGATGCGGCCTCGCGTCCAGTCGCCCATGCCGTGGCCGCCGACGCCGGGGTCGTACCAGTCGGCAAGCATTACGCTGCCATCGGGGGCGACGCAGACGTCGCTGGGGCGGAACCAGTTGTCGCTCGAAGTCACCAGATTTTCTTTGTCCAGTTGGTAGCCGGCACCTTGCGGCTTGATGTGGAAGGCACGCAGTTCGCGCGGGCCGGCATCGGTGTGCAGCAGTTGGCCGTGGTACTTCTTCGGCAGCAGGCTGCCTTCGTAGGAGCAGATGCCCGTGGGGGAACCGAAGCCGGTGCGCAGCGTCTTGTGAACGATGCCCGGTTGTTCCTCGTGCCAGTGGCTTTGGCCACCCCCGCGCGGATGAT
>JBBQII010000003.1:0-21496 GCA_038324795.1 Gemmatales bacterium | reverse complement strand
CAGATCGCGAACGATGCGGTCGTAAGGCACTCGGTCGCGGAGTTTCACCGCGAGCCACTCCTCGATGTCATCGGCGAGGCTAGCGAACTGGGGCGTGTCGGCTTGGGGAACCCACTCCCGCCGCCAGAACGTCGCCGTGTGACGGAAGTGGGCACCGGAATCGACCAGCCGGGCCACCAGTTTGGCCCGCTTGTCGGGCGCAGTCTCGGCGAGGAATTCACGAACCTCGGCGACCGTCGGGATGCGACCCACGAGGTCGAGGTGGACCCGCCGCACGAACGTGGCGTCGTCGGACGCGGCGGCGGGCTGGACCTTCTCCGCGTTCCACCGTGCCGACAGGTGCATGTCAATTCGGGCGGCAAGTTCGGTCGGGTTGGGTGATGCCGACAATGTCGTCCCGATACAGCCGAGGGTGCCGGCGATCACCAACAAGCTCATCAGTGGTTGACGTCCGTGTTCGGTCATCGTGTCCAACCCCGGTGAAAGTCGCACGGCTCCGACGACGAAACGCCGGGATGATAAACATCGCGTGGATGATGATGCAAAGTGAACCTGGACCGCAACCGGCGTGCCACTTGCCGATTGTGCCAAATCTGAATTGATTTCCAACTTATTGAAACCACCTCGACTTCTGCCGCTGGCAACAACTCGACCGCCACCGGCCACAATTTGACCATGCGTAAGCGGCGAAGTAAAAGTTTGGTTTACCGGCAGTGCTGGATGACGGAGGGGTTCGTCCGCCATGTGCTGGATTCGACACCAGAAGCATGACCTCGCTCATACTTCCGATTCGGCGACTTCCGTTTCCAGTTCGATCTCTTGCTGCAAGAGAACAAAACGGGGTCGGGCACCGTTAATGTGCTTCGTCCGGAACCAGCAGAAATGCCGTGTCGTCCGTGGTAAACAGCGGCAGCCGCGCCGCCGCCCGATTGAGGATATGGTAGACAAGGCTGCCCGGCGCGTAACGTGCGGTACATGGCGTCACGGCAATCCAATCGGTGTCGGGATCATGGTCAAGGAGAGAAACAGCTGCGTCCCGTTTTCAATTTCCCTGCACGCCAGACGGTCTGTCGTGTCGCTTCTGATTGGTGATGGACGCCGCGGCGCTCGTTCGCGATACTGTCGAGGATCGGATTTTAACTTTTCGGATGCATCCCATGAAACGCCTGGCGCTGCTTCTGCTGCTGGTTTCACCCGTCTTCACCTTTGGTGCCGATCCGGTGCCGGCGGTGGTCTACGATGGCAAACCGCTGGGGGATTGGCTGAAGCAACTGCGCAGCGATGACCGGGTCCAGCGCGAGACGGCACTCAAGAACCTGCACGAGGTGGCGAAGCAGGAAAAGGCGGCCGTGCGCGCGATCGTCGATGCGTTCGTCGCCCTGCCGATCGACGCGGAGACGCGTGACCTGACCGTCGTGGACGCCTTCGGTCCGCTGCTGTACGAGATTGGCAAACCCGCGGCCGAGGCACTGCACCCGCACCTGTGGAGCAAGGACAAGAATGTCGTCTTCCGCGCGCTCCTGGGCGTGGCATTGATGGGCCATCGGGGGATCGCCGCCGCGCCGGGGGTGATTGAGATCGCGGAGAAGAGCGAAGATGAAAACTTGGTCAAGATGGCGTTTCTGGCGATGGACCGCGCGAAGGATCTGATCTACCTGCCGGCACTCACCCGGTTGCTTCAAGGTGATGAACTAAGGCGACGCGACCGGGCGTTGCAACTCTTGCACCGGGGCGGCTACCCGGCCGACGTGTACGTGGGCAACGTAATGAAGTGGCTCAACAAGGGGTTGGACGACAGTGTTATTGGCCTTACGGTGCTCAACAGCGTCGGCCGGGCCGCGACCCCTGCGTTGAAAGAGGTGATCGAGTGCTTGAAGAACGGCAACATGGAGCAGAAACTGCTTGCGATTGAAGTGATCCGGCAACTGGGGATGAACGGACGCGACGCGCTACCCGTCGTGCGACCATTGGTAGAGAGCGACGACAATGTCTTCGCAATGCTCGCCGCCATGGCTCTGCTGGCCCTGGGGGATGAGGCCACGGCATTGCCGATCCTGACCAAGTTGGCCCCGAAAGCAGATCCAGTCGTCAAGCTGAACGCGGCCCGTGCCCTGTGGATCGCCGGTCGCGAGAAGTTGGCGATCACCCTCTGCAAACAACTGATCACGAGCGATGACGATGAAACCAGCGCTGACGCGATACGGATGGCCACCGGCTTCGGCCCGCGCGGCAAGGAGCTTGCGGAAACTCTGATCACCCAGCTTGAATCCAAGTCACTGACGTTGCAGGGGCTCGCCGCCAGAGCGCTCGGCGCGATCGGGCCGGCCGCGGGCAAAGAGGCCGTTGCGAAGCTGGCCGCTACGTTGAAGGCCGAAGATCCGGTGGCTCGCATTACCGCTGCCAGTGCGCTCGCACGCATCGACACGGCAGCCCAAAGCGGTGCATTCACTGAACTGCTCGCGTCGCCGGACTTTCTTTTGCGTTGCGAGGCTGCGATGGAACTGGGCCGCCCCGGCAGTAACGCAAACGCCAGCGCGAAGCAATCGCTGCAGAGAATGATGGAATCGAAAGATCCCAAAGACCACGTCCTGGCGCTCGCTACTATCTGGCACATCAGCCAGGATCCAACCGTACTTCCAGCCCTCATCAAGTTGCTGGGCGATCCGAAGGCCGACCAGATGGGAGCCGCCGCGGAGATTGGCGCGATCTTTGGCACCAACGCCGAATCGGCCGTTCCTGCGTTGATCATGGCTCTTTGGGATGCCAATGTGTCCAGCACCGCTGCCGAATCGATCGGCCGAGTTGGCCCCGGTGCCAAGGCGGCGGTCCCGGCACTTGTTCGGCTCATTCAGCTTCCCGATCATCATGTCGGCGTTTACTCCGCCGGTGCCGAGGCGCTCGGCCTGATCGGCAAGGATGCCGCGGATGCCATTCCCGCGTTGCAGGTACTGTTGAAGCATTTCGATGCACTGACACGCGTTCACGCCGCGCTGGCACTTCGCAAGATCACCGGCAAGGACCACGGCGACAAGGTGATCGAAGAATCCCTGATCAGCAACAGGTACGCCGTCTACATCACCGCACTGGAAGCGAAGTGGCTGGCGAAACAGGACCCGGCGATCGTCAAATTGCTGATACGGGAACTTCGCGCGGCAACATTGTCAAACGAAGAACTTGCCAGCAACCGCGCCTACATGGCAGTGCGCGCCCTGGGCCGCTGCGGGCTGGCGGCGAATGAGGCCCTGGACGATCTGCGCAGTCTGGCCTTCAACGACAATCCGGAGCTGGTTCGCCAGTCAGCAATTGCCATTAAGTTGATCGAAATGAAGAAGTAGGACGTCGTCAATCTCAGACGCGGCACTCCCCTTGGGTAAAGTCATTCTCACGGTCCGGGCGTTCATTCTCACGCTTTGGGTGTCTCTCTCACCGTTTGGGCGTCATTATCACGTTCTCTCTCACCGTTTGGGCGTCATTATCACCGTTTGGGCGTCATTATCACCTGTTCGACCTCATTATCACGGAGGGTGTGGGTGAAATGATAACGACGACCCCGGGCCGCTCGGCGCGACGGCTGCATTCGCATTCGCGGTCCGGTTTGCCCTCTTCGCCTGCAAATCCTACAATCCCCGCTACCGTTCAAATGAAGGCAACCCCCATTTTATCCGCAAGGAGACAGCGGTGAGCGCAGAACGTTACCTCTTCACCAGTGAATCCGTTTCGATGGGCCATCCCGACAAGGTGGCCGACCAGATCAGCGACGCGGTTCTGGACTTCTGCCTGACTCATGATCCGATGAGCCGGGTGGCCTGCGAAACGCTGGTCACGACCGACCTCGCCGTCGTCGCCGGCGAGATCACGACCAAGGCACCGCTGACCCGGGTGGCGGTCGACAAGCTGGTCCGCGATGCGATCCGCGACATCGGCTACGTCGACCCCGACATCGGCTTCGCGGCCGACACCTGCCAGATCGACTGCCGCATCCATGCGCAGTCGCCCAACATCTCGCAGGGCGTCGATACCGGCGGGGCCGGCGATCAGGGGATGATGTTCGGCTTCGCCTGCGACGAAACGCCGACGCTGATGCCGCTGCCGATCGACCTGTCGCATCGCCTGGTGGCCGTGCATGCCGACCTGCGCAAGTCCGGCAAGCTGAAGTGGCTTCGTCCGGATGCCAAGAGCCAGGTGACGGTCGAGTACAACACTGATGGCACGCCGAACCGTATTCACACCGTTGTGCTGTCGACCCAGCATGACGAGTCGGTGATGGTGACCAAGGCGAAGCAGCAGTACTTCACCGATGAGGCCCGCCAGCAGATCATCGACAAACTGATCTACCCGGTGCTGAAGACCGATCGCGCCGACCTCATCAAGGGCAAACTGGTGCTGATCCAGCCCAACAAGAAGCCGCCCAAGCTGGGGCCGAACGACATCGCCTGCCACATCAACCCGACCGGCTGCTTCCTGACCGGCGGCCCGCACGGCGACTGCGGCCTGACCGGCCGCAAGATCATCGTCGACACCTACGGCGGCCGCGGCCGGCATGGCGGCGGTGCCTTCAGCGGCAAAGACCCGACCAAGGTCGATCGCTCGGCCGCATACATGGCCCGCTACATCGCCAAGAACATCGTGGCTGCCGGTCTGGCCCGGCAGTGCGAAGTGCAGTTGAGCTACGCGATCGACTATCCCGACCCGCTCAACATCTGGGTGAACACGGGCGGCACGGCGAAGATTGCCGAGTCGACGCTGATCGACATGATCCGCAAGCACTTCAAGCTGACGCCCAAGGGGATCATCGAATCGCTGAACCTGCGACGGCCGATCTACCGCGAAAGCGCCCGCCACGGCCACTTCGGCCGTGAACTGCCGACGTTCGCATGGGAGAAGACCGACAAGGCGGCAGCCCTGCGTTCGGAAGCATCGGCGGCCGCGGCGTGATTGAACGGGGCGACGCCGGCAAGCCGCTTGCGGCGTCGCCCCTGTCTGTAATTCGCTTGTCCCGCACCACGTGATCCCCGTATCATCCATTTCCCGCCCGGCATCACTTACCCACCTTGAGAATTCACCATGCGTGTTCTTCGGCAGTCCCTGGCCGTGCTGCTTGCCGTCGCCGTCGTCGTGCTATGTTCTCGCGAATCGCCTGTCTCCGCTCAGGCGAAGAAGGCCCCGCTGACCACGCCAGCGCCCCAGGCACCGACCATCACATCGGTCGGGCCCAACGGCGCTCAGCGCGGCACATCGGTTGAATTGCGGATCGTCGGCACCAATCTCGAGGAGCCGGTCGCCATCTGGACCAGTTTCCCGGCGAAGGCGGAAGTGCAAAGCGAGAAAGCGAAGGACGCTACCAAGGCCCGCGTCAAACTCGACGTGCCCGCCGATGCGCCGATCGGTGTGCACACGCTGCGTGTGGCGGCGAAGAATGGTGTTTCCAACGCGCTGACCTTCTGCGTCGACGATCTGCCGCAGATTGTCGAAGTGGATACCAACCGCACCAAGTCGACTGCCCAGCTGATCCCGATTCCAGGCGTCGTGCTTGGCCGAACCGACGCGGAAATGAGCGATTTCTTCAAGATCGATGTGAAAGCGGGCCAGCGCGTCACAATCGAGACGCTCGGCAGACGGCTTGGCTCCGCGATTGACCCGATCATCCTCCTCCATGACGCGAAGACTGGCCGCGAACTGCCGGGCCTGTACAGCGACGATGCTCCGGGGCTGCAGTCCGACGCCCGGCTGACGCATACGTTCAAGGAGGCCGGCGAGTTCCTGATCGAAGTCCGCGACTCGACGCATCGTGGCGGGCCGGACTTCTTCTATCGCCTGCGCCTGGGTGACTTTCCGGCAGTGCTGTCGGCCATTCCGTCGGCACTGAAGCGCGGCGCCAAGGCCAGCATCAGCTTCACCGGTCCGGCCGTTGAAGGTCTCCAGCCGATCGAGATCACCGCTCCAACCGACCCGACGAAGGCAGTGATCTACGTTGCCCCGAAGGGTGGCTGGCCGGTGCCGATCATGCTGTCGGACATCGACGAGATGGCTGAAGTTGAACCCAACAACGAGCCGGCCAAAGCGAACAAGCTGCCAATCCCGGGCGGCGTCACCGGTCGGTTCAGCGAGAAGGGGGATATCGATGTGTTCTCCTTCCCTGTGAAAAAGGGAGTGAAGTACGCCATCGTCGCCGAGACTTACGAGATCAACTCCCCGGCGGAAGTGTACATGACCCTGAAGAACGCTAAAGGGGCGGAACTCGGCAAAAGCACGCCAACCGCCCCGGCCGCACGCATCGACTACGCCGCCGCCGAAGATGGCGAGGTGTTACTGCATGTTGAACATCTGAATTATGCTCACGGACCCAACGAAGTCTACCGTGTCAGCGTTCGGCCGAATGAGCCGGACTTCGATATTGTCGTGGGCATCGATCGCTTCGAGGCAGCCCCGGGTGGCACCGTGCTGATCCCGATCACGGCGATCAATCGCCGGGACTACACGGGACCGATTGAACTGACCATCGCCGGCCCGGCGGAGTTGTCGGGTACCGCGACGATCGCGGCCGGGATGCCGGCAGCGCCGCCAGCGACTACCCTCACCTATCTGCCGCTGCACGTCAAAGCAGGTACGAAGCCGGGGCCGATCGAATTTCAGGTGAAGGCAATCGCCAAAGTGAATGGCAAAGAGATCATCCGCATTGCCAGCGCGAACGATGTGGTGAAGGCACGCATGGCGAACCTACCGTTTCCCCCGCGCGAAATGCAGTCGCCGCTGGCCATCGGCGTCATCGACAAGCCGCTGTTCCAACTGACAGCGAAGTTGCCGATTCCCGCGGTGAAAACCGGTACGCCGGTGAACATCATGATTGATGCGGGCCGGGCGATGGGCTTCGCGGACGAGATCACGCTGACGGCCATCCATCTGCCGGCCAACGTGACCGCGACGCCCAAACCGATTGCCAAGGGCACGGAGGAAATCGCGCTGCAGGTGACAGCCGCGGCCAACGCCATCCCCGGCCCGGCCACACTGTTTGTGAAAGGGTCTGCCAAGGTCGGCGGTAAAGACTACGTGCTTTACTCGGCACCCATCACGTTCACCATCACGGCGGACGCGAAGAAGGATGACAAGAAGGACGAGAAGAAAGACCCTCCCAAGGACAAGCCCAAAGATAAGGACAAAAAATGAACCTCTTCGATCGCTTCCAGGCCGGGCTCCCGATGGGCGAGTTCATCACAAAGCACGGCACCCCGCCCCAGGCGATGCGCTGGAAGCAGACGTTCGACACCATCGCCCTGACCGACGGGCAGAAGACATTGCTGAAGTCGTTCCGCCGGGAAATGAACGTGCTGGTGCTGGCGGGCGTCTGGTGTGGCGACTGCTCGGGCCAATGCCCGATCTACGACCGCTTCGCCGAGGTAGCACCGTCGATCCACGTGCGCTACATCGATCGCGACATCCACGCGGATGCTCAGCGCGAACTGCAGGTCAACGGCGGCAACCGTGTGCCGATGGTGGTCTTCTTCAGTGAAGACGGCCACGAAGTGGGCCGCTACGGCGAGCGGACGCTGAGCAAGTATCGTTCGATGATGGAACAGTACGCCGGGGCCAGCTGCCCGACCGGACTTGTGCAGCACGATCTGCCGCTGCTCGCACAGGTGACGCAGGACTGGCTTAACGAATTCGAGCGTGTCGAGTGGATCCTGCGGCTTTCACCCAGGTTGCGGACGAAGCACGGGGATTGAAGCGATGGACGCCCGCCAATTTGCCGAGAACGGAGTGAAAGCCCTCCTGCAGGATCCCGACAACGTTGGTCCCGAGGGATTTCCGCCACGCCGAGTCGGACGTCATTCTCACCGCGTCTTAGGACTCACGCCAGAATAACTTGCCGGGTTGAGAGAAGAGGATCACGAAAGCCCGAAAGAGTGAAAACACGAAAAAGGCATGATGGGAGTGCCGCATTCTCGTGTTTACGTCGTTTCGTGCTTTCGTGCTTTCGTGATCCTCTTCATCGGTACCGACACGATCGGGCAAGCTATTTTGGCACGAAGCCTTAACGATGTGACGAGTCCGGCGAGAACGAAGTGACCGTCTTCATCCTCATCGAGCATCAGTCAGTTTTTGATCGAACGGCCTGATTGTCTGATCGGCTGGATCATTCGCCTTTTCAAGGGTCGCGATGCGGAAGCAGCCGAGTTCGCGGCGCTGCTGCGCGACGTGCTGGACCGGGGCGTACGGCCGCGCGCGGAGTCCAGCCGCCGCTGGCAGGACCTGCTGACATACCTTCTGATCTTCGTATACAATGCGCGTGGTGACGCTGAGATAAAATCGCTCGAACACAACATACTCAGCACGGCCCACGCCCTCAATGTCGCTTCGGAGGTAACGCAGATGTCGATGACATTCGCCGAAAGTCTGATGCAGCAGGGCGAACTGCGCGGGGAGGCACGCGGCCAACACACCGGAATGCTGCGAATGGCCCGCAGGCAACTGCTGGGCTTGATGAAGCAAAAATTCATCACAATTACTCCCGATGACGAAGATCGCATCAACCGAGAAGGAGATTGCGATACGCTCGAACTGTGGACACGGCGGATCTTGACCGCGCAGACTCCTGCTGACATCTGGAGCCCGAATCCAATCGACTGAACTCATGAATCCGCTTCAAAGTCGCACAGAAACACAATCTCATGCTTCAACGCACCCTCGTCATTTCTCTTTGTCTCATCGTCATCCCGGTCATCCGGGGCGACGAACCGCGTACTCTGACACCCGCTCAAACTCGGGAAGCGTTCCTGAAACTGCTGGATCGGCCGAAGGTTTCGGCTGACGCGAAAGAAGCGGCACCGGCAAAAGAAACCGACGGGCTGATCACTGAGCACCTCAGTATTGCCACCGAGAAGAAAGCCGATGGCACCATCGAGCGGTTGCCGATCCTGATCGTTCGACCCGCAAAGTCGGGCAAGTGCCCGGCCATGATCGTCCTGCACGGCACGGGCGGAAACAAAGAAGGGCAACGTTCCTGGCTGATTGACTTCGCCAAGCGTGGCATCACCGGCATTGCCATTGATGCGCGCTACCACGGCGAGCGTTCCGGCGGGGCTAAGGGCTCGGCCGCGTACGTGGCCGCCATCGGCAAGGCGTGGCAGGCCCCGCGAGAGTCTATGGAGCACCCGTTCTATTACGACACCGTATGGGACTTGTGGCGACTGGTTGACTATCTCGAAACCCGCGGCGACCTCGACCCGAAGCGCATCGGCATGCTCGGCATTTCGATGGGCGGCATCCAGACCTGGCTGGCGGCGAGCGTCGATGAACGCGTGGCCGTGGCTGCGCCGCTGATTGGCGTACAGTCGTTTCGCTGGAGTCTCGAGAACGAGAAATGGCAGGGACGAGCAAACACGATCAAGGCCGCTCATGAATTGGCCGCTCGCGAGTTGAAGGAACCGATGGTCAATCAGAAAGTCTGCCGTGAACTGTGGAACAAGGTGATTCCCGGCATCCTCAACGAATTCGATTGCCCGAAAATGCTGACGCTGTTGGCTGGTCGGCCGACGATCATCACCAATGGCGACAAAGACGGTAACTGCCCGATCGAAGGGGCGCGCATTGCCTTTAGATCGGCGGAGGAGGCGTTCGCGAAGGCGAACGCATCGGACAAGCTCAAGATCATGGTGGGTGAGAATGTCGGCCACACGATCACAGCGGAGCATCGACAAGCTGTCATCGAGTTCTGCGACAAGTGGCTGAAGAAGTAACCGTCAGCCGCCGCGTTTCTCGGCGGCCTGCACGGCCTCTTCAATTGCACTGCGGATCTGACTCATTTCTCCCGCCCCGACCCACCGCTTCACGATCACGCCGTTGGCGTCGATGAGAATGAAGGTGGGGATGCTGTTCACGCCCCACTGAGACGAGATCGTGCCGTTTGTATCCATCATGTTCGCCCATGGCAGTTTCTCGCGATTCAGGAAGTCGACAAGTTCCTGTTTCTCCGAGTCCTTGCTGATGCCAATGATCACGAACGGCCGGCCATCGAAACGGCGCGCCAGCTCACGCTCGTGAGGAATCGCTGCCACGCAGGGCGGGCACCAGGTCGCCCAGAAGTCGAGTAGAACGACCTTGCCCTTCGTCTGAAACTCGCTCAGCTTGATGGGTGCCCCGGTCAATACATCGGTGCCGGTGATCTCAGCGGCCTTGTAGCCGCTACCGTAGCCGGGCGGCCCATCCATTTCCTGACAGCCGGGGGCCAGAAACAAAAGCGGCAGGCCGAGAAGTAATGGCCGGGCGCGGGACAACAGCTTGGTCATCGACAAGTCCATTCGTATTCAGAAGAGCCGCAACTGCCGCTGGGATTTCGACAGGGCCGCGACCAGGCGGCGCTGTGGGGACGACATCGGCAGGATTTCCAGCTCAGTCAATTTCACCCACTTCATGTGAGTGTAGCACATGAAAAGTGGTTCACCGGCCCGGTAGATCCCTTCGTAACACGTCATCGTTGTGCGGTACCGGGTGACGGCATATTTGATCGTCAGATCCAAAGGCCGGATGTCGGACACGTCCAGTTTCAGTTTCTCCCTTACAAGTCGGCTCGCCGTCAAGTCGATGGGTTCGCACGGGTCCGGTTCGATGTTCGGGAACTCCCACATGTTGGCCCAGCGCACGTTTACGGCTCGCTGCCCCACCAGAACCCGGTCGCCATCGCGAACGACGACGGTTACTTCCTGCAGCTCGGTAATCTTGATCGGCTTGCCGCGTGAAGGCAACTCACTCTGGGTTCCCTTTGCCCGGGCGACACACTCGCGTTGCAGCGGGCACGTATCGCATTTTGGTTCCGTCGGCGTGCAGACGAGCGCCCCCAGTTCCATCAGCCCCTGGTTGAAGTCGCCGACACGCTTGCGGGGCAGCAGGCCGTTCGCCGTAGACCACAGCCACGCATTGATCGCACTGGTCTTGGGGTCGCCATCCTTTCCGTACAACCGGCAGAGGACCCTCTGCACGTTGGTGTCAACAATCGGCACTCGTCGCTCGAATGCCTGCGACAGCACCGCGCCCGCAATGTAGCGGCCCACACCGGGTAAGCTCAACCACACTTCAAGTTCATCGGGGATTATTCCGCCGTGCTCGGCAACGATCGTTTGCGCGGCGCGATGCAGATCCCTGGCCCGCCGATAGTAGCCGAGCCCCTGCCATTGCCGAAGCACATCAGCTTCGTCGGCTGTGGCCAGCGATTCCAAATTGGGAAAGCGATCAAGAAACGGTTGGAAGCGGGAAGTGACCGTGGCGACTGTGGTTTGTTGCAGCATGACTTCGCTGACCCAGATGGCGTACGGGTCACGATTGGTTCGCCACGGCAGGTCGCGGCGATGTGTGTCGAACCAGCGGAGCAGGCGCGGGCGTACCCGCGCGGGAGAGGGGTTCATCCGGATCAACCGCCACGGGGACGACGCATGTACTTGGAAAGCAGATCGGCAGCGGCCTTCGATGAATCTGGCGGCTTGGGCGGCGGTGCGGTCGGCTTGGCGGCGGGATCGCCGGGCATCGCGGGAATGTCCATGACAGTGGTGCCATCCGGAACACTGTTCTCCGATGTAGGCGTATCGCCATCGTCCATCATCATCATCATCGCTGCCGCATTCTCGGAATCGTCGTCCGCGATATGCGGAGACATGACCGCGGTTGCTGCCTCGACAGGGACTGCCGCTGCCGCTGCACCCTTTTTCGCCTGCGGCGATGCGACCACGGTGGACTGCCCCACGGGTTTCTCAATGCGGATGACGAACTCGAGCGGGCCGATCTTCAACTTGTCGTCGTTGGAGATCTCGCGCTCGCCCTGCACCGGTTCGCCGTTGATTACGGTACCGTTGGTGCTGCCATAGTCCTGAATAATGACCGATCCGCCGCGGATGAAGATACCGCAGTGTTGCTTGCTGACCGACGGGCTGGCCGGGCGCAGGTTGCACTGCGGATCGCGGCCAATCAGGAATTGCGGTGTGGCTATCGGGATCACCTTCCCTGTGTGAACTCCCTGAGCCACCACGAGATTGACCTTCATGAACTCGACCTCATCGGAAATGAAGGGGCAGCCCGAACTATTGTGTCGGGCTCCCGCCACGAAGCGAATTCGCCACCATCGACACTTGCCGCGATGCGACAACGGTTCAGGGGGGTTCGGAAACGCCTGCTCCAAGCGGCGGCTACAGGTCCATCCGGTATTCTGTACAATCCCCGCAGACTTGGATGTTGGGATTGTAGACGGAAGGTAATCCATCGTGCAACAAGAATGCCATTTGCCGCTGCGCAATTTTATTGCTCCCTCAACTGTCGTTGTTGCGCTTGTCGCGGCCATTCTTTCCGGTTGTTCAGCCAATCAAACCACCGTCGAGAAACAATCCGTCTCGCCGTTTTCCGGCCAAAAATTGACCATCGGCTGTTCAAAATTGATCGACCCGCAGCCGGTCGCACGGTTCGCCCGCGAATGGTCGATTCTGAACGATTCTTCGGTAGAACTACGGAATTCCGACCAATCGACCGACATCGCCATCGTCACCATGGCGGAACTGCCCGCGCTGGCAGAAAGCGGTCAGTATTTGCCTGTTCCGCCGGCACTGCTCGACCGCGGACATGCCTATCAGTGGGACAACCTGCTCCCGATCGTGGGCAATCTGTTCGCGACCTGGCGCAAGGAAACGTTCGGCATCCCACTGCGCGGCGAGGGGTTCCTGCTCGCCTATCGGCCTGAACGGCTTGCACAGGCGGGTATTCAGGTTCCGCAGACGTGGGACGAATTTGCCGCTGCCGTACGCAAACTGGGGCCCGGCAGTCTCCCGCCCCTTCCCGCCACGCCTGACGGGCTGATGACACAGTTCAACCTGATCGCCTCCAGCTACGACCAACGCTCGCTGCAGCAGGGTGATGTCGGCATCGGCAGCACTACAGAGGAGTCGGCCGATCGGCTGTTCTCTTTCATGTATCGGTTGGGCACCTCCAAACCGCGGATCGATGCCCCCGCCTTCGTGCATGCTTTTGAACTGATGCACGCGATGCAGCGCGATCGATCGATGCATGCAAACGCATTCGCTGACGGCACCGCCGCGGTTGCGATTGTCACGCTCTCCGACATCGCCCGATTGCAACAGCCTACAAGCCCTGTGCGCGGCAAGTTTCAAGTTGCTCCCCTGCCGGGGGCGCGGTTCACCTTCGACCTCGACACTGGCGAGAAGCAGCCTGCGGATTCCGACACCGTCAACCGCCTGCCGTATGTCGGGGCGGACGTCTGGGTCGGCCTGGTCAGCAAATCCTGCCCGCACCCGGAAGTCGCATTCGAATTCCTGGCAGCATTCGCGCATCCGACTGCTGCGGGCACTGAACTGATTACCGCTGCCCGGTGGGGGGCCGGTCCGCTGCGGACCGGCCAACTCGAAGACCGGGATCGGGGGCTTTGGTTCGGGTTCGACCTTCCCCCCGACCAGACTGAGCGCATGATCGCCGCGCTGAAACAGAACACGTCTCCCAGTGTCATCAACCACCGGTATCCGCTGCGACTGCCGAATCAACGCGAGCATCTTGAAGCATTCGACCGGATCGTTCGCCCGGCCCTCTCCGCCGATTCTGCCGATGCAAAGGCTGTGATGCGGGAAGCAGCGAAAGCCTGGGAACATCTGTGGTGGACGATCCCGGCCGAGAAGCGCCGGGAGTGGATCCAGGCAAGCCACGGTCTTTGATCGATTTTGACAACTCCTGCCTTGCGTTTGTCGATCAACTGGTTATACGTCGGCCGAGCGCGGAGGGTGCATCCCCCCGTGACGGTAAGCCAGGGAATGGCGGCGAAGGGGGCAAGGATGTTGAGCCACGTCATGCAACTGTTCCGGCAGAGCGCTCGGCCGATGGCCGTGATGACGCTGCTGGGAAGCCTCGGCTGTTCCAGTGGCCACCGCTATGCCCGCCTCGAAAACGAGCGCATGGACTGGATGGACAAGCAGTGCCAGCAGTCGCTGGCGACCAACGATGAACGAACGACGGTCGCGCGGTCGCAAAGCCCGGCCACCATCGTACCGCCGCCGGACATCACCAACCCGCAACCGCTGCCGGCGGTGACGATCCCGCCGGTGCAGAACTCGCCATTGATTACGCCGACCACGGGTCCCGGGCCGGTATCGCCCGTCGCGCAGGGCGAATACCAGGTGCGGATTGTGGCCACGATCGGCACCTCGCCGATCTACGAACGTGAAGTGCGCGAGGCGGTCTACCAGCGCCTTCCCGAGTTTGTGAATCTCTCCCCGTCCCAGCGTCGGGCCAAGGAACAATCGCTGTTCAAGGAAGAACTGCGGCGGATCGTCGAGCGCGAACTGATTCTCGACGAACTGTTTGCCCTGCTGTCGAACAAGAAGCAGGCCAACGCCCTGAGCAATCTGCGCGAAACCGCTCAGAAGGATGCCGAAGCCCGCCTGCGCGACGTTCAGCGACGCGCAGGCTTGAAGACAGACGACGACATGAAGATGTTCCTGCAATCACAGTCGCTGTCGGTCAACGGCATCCGTCGGCAGTTCGAACGAAACTTCATGATGAGCGCCTACGTCGGTGAGCGCGTCAAACCGAAGATGAACAACATCAGTTTGGCTGAACTGAAGGACTACTACACCGAACATGGCGAGCAGTTCATGGCGGAGGATCGGCTGAAGTGGCAGGATTTGTTCATCCGCAATGACCGCTTCCAGACCCCGGCCGATGCAAAGAAGTACGTCGAATGGATCCTCGCGCGCGTTCAACGTGGCGAGGACTTCGCTAAGATCACCACCGAATGCGACATGGGCGACAGCAAGGACCGTGGCGGGTTCGGCTTCGGCGAAGAGAGGGGAAAGATCTTCCCGCAGGAACTGGAAACCACGATCTTCACACTCAAGCAGGGACAGGTGTCGTACCTGGATTTCGAAACGGGCACTCACATCGTTCGCATTGCCGAGCGAAGCTACGCCGGAAAGAAGCCGTTCGACGAACAGGTTCAGACGGAAATCCGCCGCAAGCTGCAGGCCCAGATCAGCGAACGCGAGTACAAGAAGATCGTCGATACCTTGTGGCGCCGCAGCCAGCCGCAGATTCTGGTGGACTGAGAGCCTGCAAGCCGGGTGCGGTGCGGGCTTCCAGCCTTCCCGTTCCCGCGTGTCTCACCACCCTGCGCCCCCCCCCAGGGGAGACGCGCGCCAAATCGTGAGACTCGCGTTCAAACCGCGAGACTCGCGCCCAAACGGTGAGACCCGCGCCCAGATCGTGGGACCCGCCAGCAGTTGCTTGATCGTCCCGACATGAACACTGCAGGCTGACTCGAAACGACATGCGCAGCGGAAGTCAGCAGACTTCCGCTACCCGCCGGAGTTGCATTGACAGAACCTAGTTCCCATCGCCGGCCGGCCGTTCACGGCTCACGAGCTTGTTGATCCCCGGTGCGGGTACCTTCAGCGTCACTTCCGCTTGGCCCAGCAGTTCCTTGATGTTCTTGCGGAATCCGTCGTACTGCACCTGCAGCTGATCGCGCTCGGTGGTGCGTGTCGCCAGGTCGCCCTTCAGGCCATCGCGTTCCTTCACCACCGAATGCAGCCGATCGATCTCCTGTTGCAACAGGGTCATCGTTTCTTCCGAGTCCTGCAGCTTGCGACGGATATCGTCGCGGGCGGCCGCGGTGGTTTTCAGGTCGTCTTCCAGACGAGCCGATTTCACTTCGAGGGCCTTGGTTTTTTCATTGCTTGCGGATCCGGAGGCAGTCGCCGGCCCCCGGGCGCATCCCCACAAGCCGAACACGGTCACTAAGAACATACCAAGGGCTTTGTGGTATCGGGTCATTGCTGAAATCTCCTTCGAACCTGAAAACGGTCGAGCCCGCGCGCGAAAGACAACCGGTTCATCGCAATGGGGCATTCGGCCCGGAAAGCCGATGAGGCTTACCCCGCTTTGTTCGACGGAAAACTCGTTGTCAGTTCACCTGAATTAACTCAATTCCGCGACCCGCAGAGTCAACGCGGCTTTCCGCAACGACGGAACCGGTCAGGTCGGTCACCGCCGTCGCAGCGACTCCGTCGATCGAAGCGGATGTAGGGATTTGAACTGCGATGAAACGCAGGACGGGATCAATCAGCACTCATGCCGCGCGGAAAACGGCGCAACTGTTGCTGCCGCCGAAGCCGAACGAGTTGGAAATGGCAATACGCACCGGCTGTTCGATTGCCTGCTTGGCAACATGGCGAAGGTCGCACTCGGCATCGGGCTCATCGAGATTGATCGTCGGCGGCAGCGCACCGAACCGGATGGAAGCCAGGCAGGCCAGCGCTTCCACGGCCGCGGCGGCTGTCAGCAGATGGCCGGTCATGCTCTTGGTCGAACTGACCGGGATACAGTTGGCCAGTCCGCCGAAGACGGCCCGCAATGCCCGTGCTTCACCGACGTCGCCTACCGGTGTGCTGGTTCCATGGGCGTTGACGTAGTCAACATCCGCCGGGTCGATCCGTGCGTCCGCCAGTGCTGTCCTGATCGCCGCGATCGACTGGGCCGGCTCGGGCGACGGGATCACCGGATGGAACGCATCGCTGGTCAGCCCGCAGCCTGCGAGTTCGCCGTAGAGCATGGCCGAACGCTTCGCGGCTGACTCTTCACGTTCGAGCACGAAGACCGTGCCGCCTTCGCCGAGCACAAAGCCATCCCGTGCCTTGTCGAACGGCCGGGAGGCCGTCGTCGGAGTGGCGTTCTGCCGCGACAGCGCCCGCAGGTTGCCGAAGCCGGCCAGCGTCAGCGGTGTCACCGACGCATCGCAGCCGCCCGCGAGGCAGACATCGACCCAGCCGAGCTGCAACCAGCGGCGCGCCTGGGCGAGTGCGAAATTGCCGCTGGCACAGGCCGAAGACATCGTCAACCGCGGGCCGGTCATGCCCAGTTCACGCTGCACCGTCTCGATGATTGCGGGCTTATCGGCCACGGCATCCGGGTGTCGGCCTTTGTCCCAGAACTCATCTTCCCAGTGCCAGCCCCATTCCGACGCGGTGCCCAACACCAGGCCGACCCGCGGCGAGGATCGTTTGTCCCACAGCCCCGCATCGCGCAGCGCCTGCTCGACACACCAGAGTGAAAGCTGTTCGAGCCGGCTGAACTTGCGGAACTGCGTTTCATCCAGAGTTGCGGGACACGGAACAGCGTCCATCATCGCGGCGATCTGGCTGGGGTGATGCGACACGTCGAACGTGTCGACCTTGCGCACGCCCGACTTGCCTTCAAGCAGGTTGCGTGCCACATCGGCGAAGTTCCAACCGAGCGGCGTTCCCGCACCGATGCCGGTGATATAGACAGCACTTGGGGATCTCATGCGGCCGCCTCCAATCGCGCTTCGTGCAGCCGCATGGCCAGTGATGCCCCGCCGAGTTCCCAGTTACCAGATCCGTCGGACTCGATGGCTGCACGCAGCGATTCAAGCGTCAACGGCCGTGCGTCGCCGCCATGTCCCGGTCGGAACCGCATCTTCGGGATGTCCGCGGAGGCGACTCGCTGCAGGCACAGCGTTACGCATTGGCATACGTCTTCGTTCCAGCCGGTCAGTACCACGAAGACGCCGGGAAGCTGATCACCGTGCAGCAGCGCCATCGCCGCCCACACCGCTTCGCTCTCCGACCCGGGAAGGCCGCCCACGCCGATGTTCGGCCCGTGCAGCCGCAGACCCTGACTCAACAGCCCCGGCAGTGAATGCAGCGACAGATACGGAATCACATGCGGCGACATGCTCCAGGCACCCGAATCGCGGAACTTCACCAGCGAGTCGCCGATGCGCTTGCGGCCCGGCGTCCGCGCACAGGCGATCAGCCCGCAGCGATCCAGTTCTTCCACCGTCAGGCCCGACTGCTCGATCGCCTGCTTCAACGTCAGCAGCGCGAGCACGGATTGTTCTTCGAGTTGTTTGATGACGCCGACACTCAACTGCCCGGCGAACTGGGTACTCACGCGACCCCGCAACCCGATCAGTTCGGCCGGGCCGACTGCCAGTGACTGGACCGCGGCCAGCGTACAATCGAAATGTGGCCCGTTGCCGCTCTCGGCGGCATCGGTGGCAGGATCGAACACGAAGCATCCCTTCTTCGCGACGGCGTACAGTGGCCGAAGCACTCGGCCGAGCGACCCACAGATTGGCAAGACGGGCAGTTTGTGTCAATGCGAAGTTCAAGTCGCTGTCGGGGGATTGCCGTGCCATGTGGCAGTGGTGGTCGTTCTCATTTCAGCTACACCCTCCGTGAGAGAGAGGTCGAACAGGTGATAATGACGCCCAAACGGTGATAATGAACGTGAGAGAGATGCCCAAACGGTGATAATGACCCCCGTACAGTGAGAATGACTTTGTCAAGTGCCCCTGACACAACGTGGTCGTAAGGGCGTGAAGAAGATCTCGCGCGAAGCTGCCAAGACGCAAAGGGAATCTCTATTCCCGCGTAATCGTCTCGTCCAGGTTCAGCAGCACCCGGGCGATCACGGTCCATGCGGCGGCATCGGCGGGCGTTGTTCCTTGCGGCAGTTTCGGGGGGTACTTCGGGTCGGCGGCGGCCAGTTCCCAGGGCTTGGCATCGGCCTTCGAGAAGCGGGCTTGCTGCTTCTTCAGCAGATTCAGCAGGGTCGCCTTCTCTTCATCGGTCGGCTTGCGCGACACGCAGCGTTGGAACGCATCGATTAGCTTCGCTTCATCGCTGCTGCCACCGTCGCTGAGCACCTTCATGCCGAGTGCACGCGCGGCTTCGACCATGATCGGTTCATTCAGCGTCATCAGTGCCTGCAACGGCGTGTTCGAACGCGGCCGGCGCACGCACGAAAAGTCCCCGTTGGGGGCGTCGAACGTCTGCAGGATCGGGTACGGCAGTGACCGGAAACGGAACACGTACATCGATCGGCGATAGCGTTCCGGGCCGGTGTCTTCGTGCCATGTTTTCGGCCCGTAGCTGATCGGCGGCAGCAGCATGAAGGCCGGCAATGGCGGGTAGATGCTGCGACCGCCGATCCGGCGATCGAGCAGTCCGCTGGCCGACAGAGCGATGTCGCGCACCACCTCGGCATCGACACGGAAGCGAGGCCCGCGTGCCAGCAGCCGGTTGTCGCGGTCGCGTTCCAGCATGGCCGGGGTCGCCTTCGACGATTGCTTATACGTCTCTGACATGACGATCAACCGATGCAGTTGCTTGACGCTCCACGGCGTGACATTCTTGTCAGATGGTTCCATGAACTCCACCGCCAGCCAGTCGAGCAACTCGGGATGCGAAGGCGGCTCGCACTGCACGCCGAGGTCTTCGCTGGTGCTGACGAGGCCGATGCCGAAATAGGCCTGCCAGACGCGGTTGACGAACGAACGGGCCGTCGTCGGCGATTGCCGATCGGCCAGCCACTTCGCGAACGACAGCCGGTCGGCCTTTTCGTCCTTCAGCGGATGCAGCACGCCCGGCACGCCGACGGTCACTTTCTCCGCCGGCTTCAGGAAGTCGCCCCGCTTCAGCAGGTGCGTGTCCCGCATCGGAGTGCGCGACTCCAGCACCAGTTGCGACGAACCGGCCGGGTGATCTTCCCACAGCCGTCCGATCTGTGCGTTGGTCTCTTTCCATTCCGGTACGGTCGTGCGCCAGAAGGCGAAGAGAGCTTCGTTCTCCGCGTCGGTCCGCTGGGCCGGCTCCTTCGCGAACAGCCTGGCCAACCGGGCAGGCCGTTGGTCGGCTTCCGGCAACTCGGCCCCGGTGATCGAGAAGCGAAAGCGGCCGGGGTTGTTGTTCTGGTTGTCGTCGCTGTTCCAGCCGCCATGTTTCTGTTCCAGCTTGAAGGTCAGCGACATGCCCTCGGTCGCCTCGATCGGCTTGGCGAAGGTGAAGACTGCGCGGACCGGTACGTTGCTGCGCCCCGGGCCGATGTCGTTGCTCCAGGCGGTATCGTCTTTACGGTCGATGGCGGCGGCCACGGGGCCGATGGTTCGGCGCTTCTTCGATTTGTCGTCGAAGATCGCTTCCAGTTCACTGCCGGACGGGTTGGCGTCGGCGATCGCGCTGGCGATCGGCACTTCGGTCGTGCCGGCCAGCACCCGGAACTCGGTCAGCGCGAAGGTGCCCTTGATCGATCGGCCGGGGCCGGAGAGCGGCAGGTTCGGGTCGTTCAGCAGTTCCAGTTTCACTGCGGTGATGCGGCCTTTGGGAACCTTGACGGTGAACTCGGTCGTGTGCTTCGTCGGCGCGTACCCCTGAGCGAGGATCGAGCCATCCTCCAGCAGGTAGTGCTTCTGCCCGCCGCTGGCGTCCAGTTGCGGACGGACGATCGTCCATGCAGGGGCGGCTTTCTTCATGCCCGCTTCCCATGCCTGCATGCGCGCGAGCCAGTCGGGATGGCGATGCCGCAGATCGTCTTCCATCTCCCTGATCTTGCGGAAGATTCCTGCCCGCTGCTTTTGCTCTTCGGGCGAATAGACGGCCGCGCTGGCTTCGTGACAGTTGTTCAGGAAAGCGAACATCCGGTAGTAATCGACCTGGCTGATCGGGTCGTACTTGTGGTCGTGGCACTGAGCGCACTGGATGGTCAGGCCGAGCATCCCTTTGCCGATGGCGTCGATCCGGTCGAACATCGCCTCCATGCGGAACTGTTCGGGGTCGATGCCGCCTTCTTCGTTGATCATCGAGTTGCGCAGGAAGCCGGTGGCGACGATCTGATCCTGCGTCGCGTTCGGCAGCATATCGCCGGCAATCTGCTCGATCAGGAAGCGGTCGTAGGGAAGGTCGCGGTTAAACGCGTTGATGACCCATTCGCGGTAGAACCAGACTTGGCGGGCCTTGTCCTTCTCGAAGCCGTCCGAATCGGCATAGCGCGCGGCATCGAGCCAAAGCCGGCCCCAGCGTTCACCATAGTGCGGCGAAGCAAGCAGGCGCTCGACGAGGTCGGCATAGGCTTTCTTCGGGTCCCCGTCGGACTCCTTGAGGAAGCAATTCACTTCCTCGATCGTTGGCGGCAGGCCAAGCAAATCGAGCGACAGTCGGCGGATCAATGTCACGCGGTCGGCCTGCGGTGCGGGCGTCAGCTCTTCACGCATCAACCGATCGCGCACAAAGCGGTCGATGGCCGAAACGCTGTCGCCTTTCGGCAGGGCCGGGCGCACGGGCGACTTGAACGCCCAGTGATCGCGATTCGGCACCGGCATGTCGGCAGCTGAAATGTGCGACGGCATGCAGGCGAGAGCGCAGAAGAGAATGGACGTACGCAAGCTGTTCTCCCGGAAGGGACTGATGATGGGGAGATTGTAGCATGCGCGAGCGAGTGTTGAAAGCGCCACAAGCCCCGACGTGAGGGTTTGCGAACGTCGGGGATGAGGAGTGGAAGGCGACGCCGCAAGCGGCTACGCGCCCACGAGTTTGACAAATCGGCTGATGAAGATGATTGCCCCGACGGCAAAGGCCGTCATGCTGGCGACGAGGACCGCGCCGGCGGCGATGTCAAGGCAGTGGTAGTGCCGGTTGCGGGCGGCTTCGTCCAGGCCGCG
>JBBQII010000002.1:0-22039 GCA_038324795.1 Gemmatales bacterium | reverse complement strand
ATCATGAAACCGAAGCCCCGCGCGATGACAAGCACAGCCCGCAAGACGAAGCCCGCGTCCGCGCCTGCTCCAACCCAGGAAGTGATGACGCTTTCCGAAGCCGCAGCGTTCCTGCGAGTCGCGGAGAATGACTTACTTGATCTCGCGGTGCATGGCCGGGTACCGTGCCGTCAGGTGGGAAGTGACTGGCGATTTCTGCGGGATGCCATCAGCGAATGGCTACGTGGATCGGCTGACGAAGTGATCGATGCCGATGCCGCGCGTGCGCGCATGCTGTCTACAGCGGGAACATTCCCTGATGACGACGACTTGAAAATGATGCTCAACTTCACTGAACATCAACGGCGCACCCAAACAGTCGGAGGAATGCGCTCTTGAGATACCTGCTCGATACCGACGTTCTCACTCTTTTCTTCCGGGGACAGGCGAAGACTGTCGCCCGCATCCGCGATTCGGAAATGCACGCGACTGATTCCATTGCGACGACGATTGTCACACGCGTGCAGATTCTGCTCGGGCGAATGGATTCGCTGTTGAAGGCGGCGGACCCCGGCGAACTTGAGAGGGCACAATCGAATCTGTACCGAAGTGAGGAAAACCTGAAAGCATGGAAGGTAGTCGCATTCAGTCCGAATGCATTGACCAGGTTCGAATCACTGCGCCGCATTA
This sequence comes from Gemmatales bacterium, assembly GCA_038324795.1. Taxonomy (GTDB): domain Bacteria; phylum Planctomycetota; class Planctomycetia; order Gemmatales; family Gemmataceae; genus JAIOQJ01. Next base: position 21,370 of record JBBQII010000002.1, on the reverse strand, counting down.
AGTCTCTCAGAAGAATCGGCCGCGCTGACCTGCTGCTCGCCTGCATCGCGCTGGCGGAGAACGCCACGCTGGTGACGCGCAATCTGAAGGACTTCCGCCCCGTGCCCGGGTTGAAGATCGGGAACTGGGCGGATTGAACTGTTCAACTCGCCGCTGCTTTCACCTTCTGCCGTTCGGCAATCTCCTCGGCAAACAACTCCCGGACCTTCTTCTTCGCGAAGAAGTCGATCACTCGCGGGAAGAATCTCGCGAACAACAGCAGCATCTTGCCGCGCGTCGTCAGGTTGGTGTTGTTCTTCCCCTTCTCGATCGCCCGCAGCGAGGCCTCGGCCACCTGTTCGGAGGTCATGCCGCGCAGGTGGTCCATTTGAATCTTGGCCTTCTGCTCCAGCATGTTCTTCGAGAAATTCGTCTGCGTCAGGCCCGGGTTGATGACCAGTACGTCGATGCCATCCTTGTACAACTCCGCACGGATCGCCTGGCTCCAGCCTTCCATCGCGAACTTGCTGGCCGAGTACAGGCCGCGCGCGGGCAGCGCCCGTTTGCCGACGATCGAGGAGATGTTCACGATGGCCGGCTTGTTCCCGTTCTTCAGCACGGGCAGGAACGCCCGGGTAACTTCCACGGTGCCGAAGAAGTTCGTCTCCATGATCGAGCGCAGCACATCGGGGGTTGTGTCCGCGAAGTGGCCGGTCGCACCGATGCCCGCGTTGTTGATCAACACGTCAAGGCCACCGAACTGCTCCATCGCCGTGTCGACCATCTTCTGCCGGTCGTCCGCCTTCGTGATGTCGGCCTGCAGCGGAACGAACGTCAGCCCGTCGGACCGCAGCGCGCCGCCCAGATCGTTGAGCAGGTTCATTGATCGCGCGGTGGCGATCACCTTCGCGCCGCGACGGGCGGCGAGTTCCGCCAGTGCCCGGCCGATTCCCTGCGAAGCGCCGGTAACCAGTACCCGCGCTCCCGCCAATTCACGCCGCTGTCCCATGGTGTCATGCCTCTGAATGAAATCGCTTCCCCTTCCGTTCTACCACCGCGCGAAATCCCTTTCCACGAAGCAATGACGCGGCAATCCGGCTAAACTTCTCCCGTCGGGCAACCGGTAACGTCTGTAGCGATTGGGGGAGCACATGCGGCGATATCGCAACGGGTACATCGTCACTGAGCGGACCGTGCTGTCGGGAAGCATCGTGATCACCGAGGGTGATCGCATCACGTTCGTCGGTCCCTCGCCCGAAGCGCCGCCGACGCCGGGGGCCGAGATCGTCGATCTCGATGGCGGCTACCTGGTGCCCGGTTTCATCGACCTGCATGTGCACGGCGGGGCCGGAGCCGACTTCATGGACGGCACGCCCGAAGCGTGGGACACCATCTGCCGTGCGCATGCCCGGCACGGAACCACCCGCTTCACGCCCACAACCACGGTCGCCCGTCACGATCAGCACATCGAGTTCCTGAAACGCTGCCGGGAGTTTCATCAGCACAGCCCGGGCACGCGTGTGCTGGGGGCACATCTGTACGGGCCTTATTTCGCGGCCGAGGCACGCGGTTGCCACCCCGGAGCGCATGTCCGGCCGCCCACGCCGGACGACTATCGGCCGTACTTCGACTACGCCGACGTCATCCGCACTGCGACCGTGGCCCCGGAACTGCCCGGGGCCGAGGAGTTCGTACGCGCTTGCCGCAAGCTGGGCATCCGCTGCAATGCGGGGCATTCGTACGCCACCTTCGAGCAGATGCGTGAAGCGATCGACTGGGGCGTCACCCATGTCGATCATCTGTTCTGTGCGATGTCCGACCGCGCGAAGCTGCGCCTGACGCAGACGTTCCCCATGCGCGGCGGCGTGATGGAAGCGACACTCTTCTTCGACGAACTGACGACGGAAGTCATTGCCGACGGCAAGCACCTGCAGTCGGAACTGCTGCGGCTGGCGTTCAAGTTGAAAGGGCCCGATCGACTGGCACTGGTTACCGACACCAACCGCGCGATGGACATGCCGGACGGCGAATACCTGTTCGGCCCGCTCGACGGCGGCGAGCCGGTACTGCGCCGGGATGGCGTTGGCCTCACGCCCGATGGGAAAGCGCTCGCCTCCAGCGTCGTCGGCATGGACCACTGCGTCCGCACGTTTCGTGACCTGGTTCCGGAGGCGACGCTGCCCGAGGTGATCCGCATGGCGACGTTGACGCCAGCACGGATTCTGGGACTCGAGCAGAAACTCGGCAGCATTGCGGAAGGCAAGTGCGCCGACCTGGTCGTTCTGAACGAAACGTTCCACGTGCGGCGCGTCGTCATTGGCGGCGACTTCGTGCAGCACGCGAGACACCTACTCCACGAAAGAACCCCCGGTTCATCACCGGGGGTTTCCTGATTGTCTCGTCTGTTACTTGTCGATCACGGCCAGGCCGCCGTTGTCGCGCTTGTAGAGCGGCAGATGGCGGTAGTAGACTTCGAGCGTCAGGCAGGCCATGGCGGTGGTGCCGAGCTTGCCGCACCCATTACCAATGTGGTGCTCGTCCTTGGGCCAGCTGCCGATGTCGCCGGCCTTGGAGCCCGGGGACTTCTCGGTGATCTGCTTGGTCAGCAGCAGCTTCTGCATGGCCGGGTTCCACTGGCTGTGCCACTTCGGGCCGTCGAAGAAGTGGAACACCTGGGTGGCGTAGTAGTAATAGTAAATGTCGAAGTTGGTTTCCTTCGGCGGATACTTGTCCCACATGAAGTCGATGCCGCGGGCCAGTTCGGCCTTGCGAGGCGACCAGCCGGTGTACTGCCGGCACAGCAGGCCGACCGGCGTGAGTGTCTGGCTTGAACCCTTGGAACGGTAGCCGTACGTCGCACCCGAGTCGGGCGAGACGCTGTCCAGGAAAATGATCGCCTGGTCGAACGCCTTCTGCGGGACCGGGATGTCGGCCAGGCGGGCACTCTTGAGGGCCTGAATCTGCCAGCCGACAATCGACGTATCGCCGGCGGTACCGGGGGAGTAACCCCAGCTGCCATCACCGGCCTGGGCCGCGATGATGTAGTCAACCGCCTGGCGCGCCACTTTCTTGACCGAGTCATCACGGGTCATGCCGGCCGCTTCGCAAAGCGCGATGGTGGCGATGGCCTGCGAGTACATGCCGGCGTTGCCGAACTGGCCGGTCTGCTTCATCTGCCCCTTCAGGTAGTTCACGCCACTGAGAACGTTACCCTTGTACCTCTTGCCTGTCTTGTGGGTTTCGCCAGCCGCCAGGAACGGCAACAAGCACATGCCCGTCGCGGCGACGCGATCACTCTTGTGCGAGCCATCATATTCCCAGTAGCCGCCGGAGATGTTCTGCTGCTTGGCCAGCCACATCAGGGCACGGGCCACGGCCGCTTCGGTTTCATCGTTACCGCCGCCGGACTTCAGCAGTTTCTCCTTGGTCGCGCCCGATCGGCCCAACATGCCGGGCATCGACATCGAGCCGCCCGCGCCGCCCATGCCCATGATCGTACTGCCATTCGCGTTCGGGTCGACGGTACCCGCCGTAGCGAGCGAGTCAGTCAGCGCGCCCAAGACGGCGGTCTGCGACGCGAAATCTTTCTCCTGGTCGGGCAGACCGCTGGTTTCGCTGTCGACCGAAGGAGCCTCGACGTTGAAGTCGGCCACCTTCTCGACTTCGACTGCGGCCGCGAGGTCCGAGTCGAGGCCGAGATCGGGGTTCGTCAGGTCGATATCTTTTTCCGGCTTCTCGTCCATCTTGGTGCTGGTCGGTTCCTGCTTCGCCTTCAACTCGTCGTCCTTCTTGACGAAGAACCGGTCGAAGATGATGAACGAAGCGATGAGGACCACGTGGATCAAACCACTGATCACCCATGCCGGGACCTGCCGCTTCAGAAGACGGGACTTGCCGTCTTCTTCGGCGACGACCAATTTGCGGATCACCGGAGCCGGCGCACCGCGCCCGAGCTTGCCGTTCTCCGCCGGTTCTTCTTGTCTGGCCACGTTATCTCCTTATCCAGGATCAATCAGCGTTAGAATACTCGATCTCGGGCAGTGATTCCAGCGATTACCGGGCATCAACTTGCAATGCCCGTCAGACACCGCGCTCCCCTGCGCAAAACCTTCGGGTCGCGGCTGACGGAGCGGTCAGTGCTCCAGCCTGTTCCATTCATTCCCCGGTTCCACCGATGGTGTTGAACCGCGTTCGTCGAACGGATTCTTCTTCGTCAACGCCCCATGGGCACGGGCGTGCACGTTGCGATCACCCAGGCGGAACCAGATCAACAGGCCCAGCACCCCGACCGCCAGCACACCCAGGGTGCCGAGCATCAGCGGGATGGCCGGGTTGGCGAACTCCCAGTACGACGGGTCAGGGTCGAGCAGTTCAATCTTCCGCCCGATGAGAAGCGGGGCCATCCGCCAGATGAGCTCGCCCTTTTCGTTCTTCTCTTTCGTCTCGTAGCCGTGCAGCTTAAAGTAATACCCGTCGAACGAGACCTTGTGATTCAGCTTCTCACCAGGCTCCAGGCCTTCGGGCAACTCGGTGAAGACCACCTGAATCATCTGCGGGTCGGTCTGACTGTCGTTCCGGTCATTGACGATCCAGCCTTCGTACACATCCCGCAGGGTCGTCGTGGCCTTCAACCGTCCGGTAATCTCACGCTTGCGAAGGCGAACCAGCGTCCCCTTCACGTTCAGCAGTTCACGCAGGTACTGTTGACGGATCTCGCCCAGCAAGTCGGCGTAAATCACGTCCCGCCGGGCATACTTCTTCAACGTTTCCGGGGCGAAACTGGCTGCAGTCTTCACCACCAGGTTGTAGGCGTTGTACTCATCGGTATTGTCATCGCGGCCGACCAGCGGCTTCTTGTCCTTCACCGACTGCCATAGCGGATCCAGCTTATTCAACTGCACCAGCTTCGCTTCGTCCGGCGTCGTCGGCACCGGTGCCGGCTTATCCTCGACCGCGTTGATCGTCCGTGTCAGCAACAGCGGGGCGAGGCGTTTGACCTGCTTCACCACGCCTTCGATCTCTTCTTCATCCGGGTACTCCAGCAGTTTGAAGTAGTACCCGTCCACCGTGATCTTGTACCGGCCGCGGTCGGCCATACCCAGTTCGACAGGCAGGTCGACGAAGATCACCTGAACCAGCTGGTTCGGCGCGCCCGGCACTTCGACCCAGGCCGCGTACAGCTTCTCGATGCCGAACTTCTTCAGGGGCAGCGGCACCGCGACAATCTCGGTCAGCGGATACTTCAGGTCGCCCTTGATCTGGATCAATTCACGCAGATGGAACCGACGCTGTTCGTCCCCTACAAGATTCTCGTACCCCAAACCCCGAAGCGAGAATCGCTTCAGCCGCTCCAACGGTTGCGTTGACGCCTTCATCAGCACTTTGTTGAAGGCATCAAACTCGGCCGGGTTGTCGAGCGGGGTCAACAGCGGCGTCTTGTCCTTTACCGACTTGAAGTCGATATCCACCTTGTCCAGCTGTACCAGCTCGCGTTCGCTGGCCGGCTTGTCCAATGGATCAGTTTCATCCTGCCCACGAACCGCCAGTCCACCCAGAAGCATCACGAAACAGGCAGCAACCAATTGCGAACCCATGTGATAACATGGGCGGAGACCAAATCGAACGGCCGAAAACGGCCGATTGTACGCAATAGCCATGACGTGATGTTCCCAAGTTCGTCACCCGTTTGGACGGCCCATCCGGATGAAAGTTCCATGAGGCAGAACAATTTTCTGCCAGCAACGGTCGTAAATGGACCTTCCGTGATCAGCTGGCCGTTGCATCTCCGGTCGCGGAGCGACCGGACTACCAAGGATTCTCCCGCATTCGACCGCCACACGCAACAGCGCATCACCCTCTACAATTGCCTTGGTGATTCTACTGTTCCCCAATGATGGCGTACTGTTGCTCGCATTGCGTGGCGGCGTGATACCCGCTGAAGTCGCGACTGCGGCTGTTCATGCTGCGCGAGGCGAAGGAATCACTGTTGAATCGACTATGGCACTCTCGCAGGAATCGCTGCACCATCTGGCGATCCTGGGAGTTCAACCCGTCGAAACGCATCGCGGCGATGCGGGCACCTTCCCGCATTGGCCGGCGCTGCTGCCGCTGCGGGCCGACGGATCGCCGCCGCCGGTCGATGTCCTCTTTGAACTGCCGGGGGAATTGCTCCCGGCCATCACGGGGGAGATGCTGCGGTTGGGCAACGACCGCCAGCGCTACTTCGCCGCGGGGGACGGCCGGGTGTTTCTGCACGTGCCCGGCCCACCGTATTATACGCTGCTGCGGGCGCTCGATCGCCTTGACCCCGGACTGAACGCCTATGCCGAGCGGGTCCCGGGTGTCTGGCTGCCGATCGGCTTCACGCATCCGCTTCTCGATCGACTCGACGGCCAGGCCGGGCGGATGCTCGTCATTACTCCGGCGGGAACGTGGCAGTCGATTCCCGCCGACAGTTTTCGCGACATTGATGAACTGCTCCGGTTCGCGGAACCGGCCCGGGCGGAGCGGCTGGTGCCTGCCGCGTTGCCGGACAAATTGCCGATCCCGCTGCGGTTGACGGCGGGCAATGCCGCGGACATGCCCGAGCTGTGGATACTGACCAGGCAGGCGATCGAATCAGTCGATGCGTTCGGGCGCGACGCGGATGAACGCACCCGGCAGGAACTGCTGTTCGCCGTCATTGCCGACACCGATCCGCCGAGGGTCGTCCTGCGTGAACGACCGCGAGCGCGCCGGCCGCGTGACCTGCCGGCCTGGCCCGGCACGCAGGGCTATGTGCGCTATCGTCGGCTCAACAACCTGTATGTGCCGGCGGGAACGCAGTTGCGGCCGATGCTTCGCCGGGAGATGGTGCGGCAGATGCTCGCGGCCGACGAGGAATGCGTTGTCTGGTTGTCGCCCGGGGCCGAAGGAGTCTTCACCCCTGAATCGCTGCCGGACGAGGCGTTTCGCCCTCTTGATGAATGGGTCGACTTGATCGTTTCCCGCGATCGCGAACCGCTCGAACGCTGGCTGAACGCCTGCACCTTCGAGTTCGACAGCTTTCTGTGCAAGGGTGAAGTACCGACGACGAACCCTCCCGTTCGCGAAGTCAGGCGACGACCGCCGGCGGCACGCATCGCGACTCCGCCGGTTGCCGAAGCGGAGCCCGCCCCCGCGGAGCCGCTGCCGCGACCGCGTACGAAAGAAACGCGAGAACCGGAGCGCATCGCGCCGCTCGCGCAGGCCGCACCGGCCGGGGAACTGAAGAAGCAGCTCGACGCACTCGAACAGCAGTTCCTGGAACAGGAAGGCCCGCTCGACGCGCCCGAGCGGCAAGCGCTCTGGCCGCAACTGGCCCGGCTGAATGCCGCGCTGGGCGACCTGCCGGAAGCGGCCATCTGCTGGGCGCAGGCGCTGTGGGAACGCACAGACCTGCCGGCCGCGTGGCTGTCGGCCTGGTACCATTCGGAAGCCGTCAATGCCGCCGCCCAACTCAGCGACGCGGAACTCGATCGGGAAATCAGCAGCGCGAGTCCTTCGCATGCCGACCTGCGCCGCTTGTGCGCACGTGTGCTGTACGCCTGCGGTCAGTCGCCGGTGCATCCGGCCCTGGTCCGCAAGTTGGCCGAGGTGCGTGCGTTCATCGACAAGCACTCCGCCCGGATTGGCGTGCGGATGCACTGGCTCGTCTGGCGGCACCTGACACACCTTTCCGGCGATGCACTCGCCCTGGTGCGCGGGCGCGACCGCTTGCTGGCCCGGCTGTACCGCCGCGGCCTGCAGCGCTTGCATGATGTCGCGCACTTCATCCACTTCGCCGGTCAGCGCGATGGCTCGCGCCTGCGCCAGATTCAGGACATGCTGCTGACTCTTCGCCAGGCAGTGCAGGCATGGCTGGCGCGCGATGGCCACGGCCCGGGCTCGCTTACCCGTGCGTATGCCGATCTGCTGTTCGCGTACGGCTTCGCCCGCATGGGCGATGAGCGTCATCGGCTCGATCTCACGACCGCCGCCGTCGCCCCGTTGCGTGCGGCCAACGACCCGGCCACGCAGTTTCTGACGGACGCATTCGAGTACCGCATCGGCCAGGCCGGCAACCTTGACGACGCGGGACCATTGCCCGCGGAACTGCTGGCCCGCCTTGAAGGCATGGACCAACAGGCTGCCTATGCCGTCGGCCGGCTGCGCAAACAGCTGCGGATCCTTGACCCGCACGAACGCTCAGACCCGTATCTGCAGTACCAGCGCAAGGTGAAAGCGGCCCTGAGCAAGGACTTGGCGGCGCTGAAAACGATCACCGACCCGAAGCGGCTGCTGTCCGAAATCCGCAGGCTGCTCCTGAACGCGGGTCAGCCGCTGACGAACGATGAACGGCTGGCGATCCTGCTTGAAGCGATCCCGCTGACGCCGCGACTCGGGCGTGAGGCGGCACTCGACATGCTGGCACTGGCGTTGCCGGCCATGCAGGCACCGGGGGACATGGCGCTGCAGGCCCGGCTGATCCAGGCAGCGGTTCCGATTGCCGCGCTGGAGGATCAGCGCGACCTGATCCCGACGTTGCTCGGCGCATTCATCGATCGACTGCGAACCCTGCCTGAAGCGCAATTGATCGAGTCGATCAACGAAGCGCTTGGCCCCTGGCTGCGGGCGCTGCGGCGGTGCGGCCTGAAGAATCAACTCGATTCACTGCTCGACGAGATGACGAAGCTGCTGGTCAAAGGCCGTACGCTCGAACGGCTGCGGCATGAGTATATGAAGGAAAGCCATCGCGAGAACTGGCCGGAGATGTTGCGGTCACTGATGCAGATTGCCGAATGGGCGATCTACAACGACGGCCGGCCGCGCGTGCAGGTGTTCCTGGACGAAGCCCGACTGTATCTCTTTGACAATGACCCGAAGCCGGTGAAAAAGCGGCCAATCGTCACACGCTACGTCCCGTTGGCAACCGCCTACCTGCGGGCACTCAGCCAGATCGATGACCTCGACCTGCTGGCCGGCCGCTTCGGCGAACTACTTGAGAAAATGGATGCGATCCCCAACACCCAGACGACGCAGGGCCTGTACTCCGCCCAGCATCTGAGCGTGATCGAAACAATCGTCCTCGCCCTGGCCGGGGAAGACTTCCTGCAGGGCGAAACCGCGAAACGCTGGCTGGATGACGACGAATACCTGGTCAGGCGGCGGATTCATGCGGATGTGGCAGCGGGAGCAGAAAATGTTTAGCGATCGAGCCAACGGCTCGATCAAAGAAGTGGAAGAAACAGAGTGGAGGTGAGGGGGATCGAACCCCTGACCTCTTGAATGCCATTCAAGCGCTCTCCCAGCTGAGCTACACCCCCAGAGTTTCTCGAACGGTAAGGATAGTGGCCGCGCCCGGCGGAGTCAACGGTTTCCCGGTGGACGGCGCTGGACAGCGGGGCGAATCTTCCGCAGAATGACACGCAATCGCCGACGCAGGTTCGGCCTGCCGCGCCCCCCTGAAACCGAGTAGATGCGTGAAAGCAGCATACTGGAAGTATCTGTTCAAGTATGGCCTGGGGTTCGGCGTCCTCGCCTACGTCCTGATCTCCAATCGGGATGAGCTGAAGCCGGTCTTTCAACGGCCGATCGCCATCGGGCCGTTTCTGCTCGCTTTCGTCATCGCTGCGACCGGCTTGCTGATCACGTTTCTGCGCTGGCATCTGCTGGTGCGGGCGGTCGGGTTGCCTTTCTCCGTCTACAACGCCATCCGTCTGGGGTTGGTCGGCTACTACTACAACACGTTTCTGCCAACTTCCGTCGGCGGGGACGTGCTGAAGGCATACTTCATCGCGCGTGAACAGGGCCGGCGCACCGTGGCCATTGCCACCGTCATCGTTGATCGTGTCATCGGCCTGTGGGCGCTCGTCTGGTTCGTCGCGCTGATCGGCGGCACCTTCTGGTACTTCGACGATCCGCTGCTCGCCAACAAGGACCTGCGGACTATCGTTCGCACCTCGCTGATCGTCATCGCCGTCACGATGGGCATCTGGATCGTTACCGGCTTCCTGAACGACTCCGCCGCGGAGAAGCTGGCAGGGCTGTTCACGAAACTGCCGTTGGTCGGCAAGTCAGCGGCTGAGTTCTGGCGCGCCTGCTGGATGTACCGCAAGCAGTCGCGTGCCGTGCTGATCGCCGTGCTGATGTCGCTGGTCGGGCATACCGGCTGGGTCATGGTGTTCCACCTGGCGGTGCAGGCATTCCCGCCCCCCAATGCGGCCGACATCGGCACCCTGCCGGAACATATCATCATCGTGCCGGTCGGCATGACGGTGCAAGCCCTGTTCCCGTCCCCCGGCGGCATCGGCGGCGGCGAAGCGGCCTTTGCCGGGTTGTACGAAATTCTCGGCAAGCCAAGAGTCAACGGCCTGGTTGGCTCGATGTCCCAGCGGGTGATCTTCTGGTCGCTTGGCATCCTCGGCTACATTGTCTACCTGCGGATGCGCGAAACGGTCCCCGGATCGAAAGCGGACGTCGCGCTTGATCCGCTGTCGGATGGCAAACTCGTCGGCGAACCAATCAAGTATATGTGACCCGTTTCCCTGGCAGCGTCCCGCACGTCGGGGCGTTGCCGAACTTCGAGGATCCCCCACATGCACCTTCCCCGCGCGATCGTCGGATCGCTGCTGACGCTGGCGATCGCTTTCAGCAGCACTGCTCAGGACAAGAAGGAACCGCCGAAGAAGGCACCGAACCCGGTCTTCACGAACGGCGCCGAGGCCGGGCCGGACTTCATCATCCAGGGCGATTATGAAGGCAAGCTGGGCAACGATAAGGCCGGGGCACAGGTGGTCGCACTGGGTGACGGCAAATTCGACGTCTACCTGCTGCCCGGCGGTCTGCCGGGGGCCGGTTGGAATGCCACCGACAAGACCAGGGCCGAAGCCGCGACCGCCGAAGGCAAAGTAGCCGTGACCGGCAAGGCCACCGGCACCATCGCGGATGCCAAGTTGACCGGCAAAACGGCCGACGGAGCCGAGTTCGCGTTCACGAAGGTCGAACGCAAGAGCCCGACCATCGGAGCGAAGGCACCCGAAGGTGCCAAGGTGCTGTTCGACGGCAAGAATGCCGACCAGTGGACCAACGGCAAGCTGGTCGAAGGTGATCTGCTGTCGATGGGCACCAACAGCAAGGAAGCAATCGGCACCGGCAAGTTGCATCTGGAGTTCCGCTCGCCGTTCCAGCCGAAAGCCCGCGGTCAGGGCCGGGGCAACAGCGGCATGTTCATCCACGGCAGCGAGGTGCAGGTGCTGGACAGTTTCGGCCTGACCGGTGAGAAGAACGAGTGCGGGGCGTTGTACAACAAGCGCAAGCCGGACGTGAACATGTGCCTGCCACCGCTGTCGTGGCAGACGTACGACGTCGAGATCAAGGCCGACGGCGACAACCTGGTGGCCACCGTGCTGCACAACGGCGTGAAGGTACACGAAAACTTCGTGCTGAAGAAAGGTGCCGTCAAGCCGGCCAACATCCAGCTGCAGAACCACGGCAACCCCGTGGCGTACCGCAACATCTGGTACATGCCGCAGTGAACTCATTGCTGACGGACAGAGAAAGACAGCCACGGATGCACACAGATGAAACACGGATGAAAACCAATACATGGCAGATGTTCCCGCTGCTGCATCAGGATTTCATTCTTATCCGTGTTTCAACTCTGTTCATCCGTGGCTGTCTTTTCCGACTTTGTGCACGCGTTGACTGGTGTTGCCGTTCTGACTGTCAGTAGCCGGAAGCGCCAGGGCGTTTGGAAAGTTCTCGCTCAAAGCCGCCAAGGCGCAAAGGAAATCAAGAGCAGGCCCAAATTTGACGTGCACCTTTGCGACGTCGCGGCTTTGCGCGACAACGACTTCGATCAATTCACAACCCCGCCAGCGGCGCACTCCGGGTCTCGGCATTACTTGTATTCGATGATGCGCATCCGGCCGCTGCGTTTCGCGCGCTGGTACTTGACCCAGCCGATGAACTCCGGGAACTTCGAGAGCATGCATGACATGCCGAATGCCAGGCGGTCCTTCCAGGGTCGGCCCTTCACCTTGAGCGCGATGCGTACCGCCTGCAGCGGGTAGAGCAGGAACCCCGCGAGGCTGATGCCCCGGGTCGGCCATGCCAGCGCGAGCAGCAGCACGGGATAGAAGAAGCCGTAGATCAGGATCCGCTGGCGTTCGCGCACCCAATGGCGCTCCGGCGATCGGCCGTGCATGGCGGCCCCCAGCGAATAGGCGAAGCCGGCGCGGATCTGCCGTTTCCACCACTGGCGAAAGCGCGTCATGGCCGCGTCGTGCAGGGTCATCTCGGCATCGAGCCGTTGGATGCGCCACCCGGCACGGCGCAGGCGCACGCACAGTTCCGGTTCCTCGCCGGCGATCACGTCCGGGTTGTAGCCGTTGACCGCCTGCAGGGCAGCGACGCGCATCAGGGCATCGCCGCCGCATGCGGATGTCTCGCCGACGGGCGTGGCCCATTCGATATCGCATAAGCGATTGTAGATAGATTGTTCGGGGACCCGCTCCCGCCGCCGGCCGCAGGCGATGGCGAAATCGACATGTTCCTTCAGAAACGCCGTCGCGGTCGGCAGCCAGGCCGGGTCGATCTCGCAATCGCCGTCGAGGAACTGCACGAACTCCGTGTCCGGGTGATCGGCCAGCAGCCGGGCGAAGCCTTCGTTGCGGGCGCGCGCCGCGGTGAACGGCTTCGCCATGTCGAGCGGCACCACGACCGCCCCCAACTCGGCCGCGCGGGCCGGGCTGCCGTCGCTGGACCCCGAATCGACATACACCGTGGGCCGGGCACGCGGATCGAGTGCCGTCAGGCATCGCAACAGGCGTTCCCCTTCATTGCGGCCGATGACGACGATTCCGACATTCATGATGTGTCCATCCCCGACGTTCGCAAAGCCTCACGACGGGGTTTGCGATCTGTCCTGTTCATCTTGAAAGATTGAAGCCTCAATGGGGAGTGGCATGCTACAATCGGTTGACGATCCGAGGAGATTCTCCATGCACTGCGCGCTTCCTGTTCTGCTGCTTTCTGCCATCACCCTGAACGCTGCCGAAGATCTGACCGTGCTGCCGGCCGACGGCCCGGTGCCGCCTCGGAAGATGCTGCATACCTATCTGCTGAAAGAGTGTGCGAAGAGGTTTGCCGAACGTCGCGAGGCAGTGGCGAAACTGCAGACGCTTGACGACGTTCACGCCCGCCGCGATTCGCTGCGAAAGGACTTCATTCATGCACTGGGCGGCCTGCCCGAACGCACGCCACTGCGGCCGCAGATCACAGGCACTATTCAGCGCGATGGCTTCCGCATCGAGAAGATCATCTTCGAAAGTCGGCCCAATCACCATGTGACGGCCAACCTGTACATCCCCGATGGCAAAGGGCCGTTCCCGGTCGTGCTGATGCCGATCGGCCATTCGGAGAACGGCAAGGCGTCGTTTCAGACGTCGGCCACGCTGCTGGCCCGCAACGGCATCGCTGCCTTCCCGTATGACCCGATCAGCCAGGGGGAACGCAAACAACTGCTCGATGAAAAGGGCAAGCCGTTCATCCCGAGCATGACGGCCGAGCATTCGCTGATCGGCGTCGGCGCGATGCTCGTGGGCCGTTGTACGGCCAGCTACCGCATCTGGGATGGCATGCGGGCGCTCGACTATCTCTGTTCGCGGGAAGACATCGACGCCAAGCACATCGGCTGCACCGGCTGCTCAGGCGGCGGCACGCTGACGTCGTACCTGATGGCCCTCGACGATCGTATTCTGGCCGCGGCCCCATCGTGTTACATCACCTCGCTGGAGCGGCTGTTCGCCACACGCGGCCCGCAGGACGCGGAACAGAACATCCCCGGTCAGGTCGATTTCCACATGGACCATGCCGACTACATCCTGATGCGCGCCCCGAAGCCGACGTTGATCCTTGCGTGCAGCAAAGACTTCTTCGACATCGACGGCACCTGGACCACGTTCCGCGAAGCGAAACAGATCTACACGAAACTCGGCTTCCCCGAGCGTGTGGACATCCTCGAAGCCGACTCCACGCACGGGTACCCCGGAGCCCACCGCGAAGGAATGGCCCGCTTCATGTCACGCTGGCTGCTGGGCAAGGACCGCGTGATCCTTGATGAAAAGGTGGAGTTGGTAAAGGACAGTGAGTTGTTGTGTACGCGCACCGGGCAAGTGCTCGAGGAGTTTAAGGGGAAGTCATGCTTTGATCTGAATCGGGAAGAGGCGATCGCGCTGGCGGCGCCAAGGCGGAACGTCCGACCGGCAAGAAAGGCAGTGAGGCTGATCGTGCCGAATCCGGCCAGGCAGGAGGTAGCAGTTATCCGCCGCGACGGATACACGATCAACAAGTTGATCTACACCACGGAACGCGGCATCCTGGTACCTTGTCTGCTGTTTCAGAAGAATGCTGCTGATCCTTTAACCATCTACCTGAACGGTCAAGGGATGGCTGCCGACGGCGACGTCGGCGGGCCGATCGAGAAGCTGGTGAAGAGCGGGCGTCGCGTGCTGGCGATCGATCCGCGCGGCATCGGTGAGACCGCCCCTGCGGTCGCAGTGGCGGAGAAGCGGGGCAACTTCGGCGTCGATTTCACGAACGCCTTCCTGGCGATCCATCTTGCGGATCCGCTGCCGCGGCAACGCATCAGCGATGTGTGTTCGATCCTGTTGTCGATGAATGCGAAAGAAATCAGTGATCTTCAGATCCTCGGCATCGGCACCATGGGCGCTGGTGCGCTGGAATTGGGACTGATGTTTGACAACATCAGCCACGTAACGGTTCAACAGGCACTCGTCTCCCGACGGAATGTCGTGGAAACACCACAGAGCATCGACCAGTTAACCAATGTCGAACTGAACTTCGATTATGAATACGATCTGCCAAGTATCACTCGATTGATCGCCCCGCGCAAGGTCACGCTGCGCGACACCCGCGACGCGGCAGGCAAGAAGCTGCCGAAAGCGGACGTGCAGAAGATCTACGCCGAAGCACTGAAGGAACACAAGGGAACGCTGATCATTGAGGATTGACATCGTTTAGCGGGCGACCGAACGGGTCGCCCGCTAGACGGGGTCATCGTCCCGCCTGCACATTCCCGCAAAACCGGCTGATCAACTCTTCCGGGAACAGGCACCACGCGAAGTCCCGGCGGATCAGTGCCTCGTTCGCGCGCATCTCGCGGCGGCAATCGTCCAGATTCGCCGTCGCGTGGGCGAGGTTGCCCACGGCGTGCGGCCGCAGGCTGGCGGTGGCTTTCGCCAGTTGCCGGAACCAGCGTTTGCGGTCGGCCTTCGCGGCGGGCCGCAGTTCGATCAGCAGGCGCTTGGTCGCCGCGCCGGCGACCGTTTCCATCGTGGCCGAGTCGAGATAGCGCTGCGGGTTCCAGTGCAGATCGCGCAACCGGCGCTCGGCCTGATGCAGTTCCTCCGGCGTCGTCGGGAAGGTCGGCAATGGCAGCCGGAATGTCGCGGTCACGACAATGATCTCCGGCGGCTCGATTCCCAGCCAGCGTTCGATGATCGCATCGGTTACCTCGTCGTACTTCGCGCCGCCGATGCCATGGATGAAGCCGTCGGAGAGAATCAGGCGCAGGAACATTGTCGTCGTCAATGCCCGGCTGCGCAGGTCGGGCCCGGTGGGAACGTCACCCGGTTTCACCATCAGGCGGGCCCGGCGCTCGCCTCCGGAGCGCATGCGCCAGAACGGGGCCTCGTAGGTGTCGTGGTCTTCCGCCAGATCGGGCACCGGATGATTGCGGCTGCGAACGTGGTTGCGTTCCCGGTACTCAGCGACTGCCTCGTTGTAGATGCGGTGAAAGCGCGCGATGTCGCCGGTGATGTGGCGAACGAAGCGCTGGAACGCGTTGGTGGCACACAGTCGGCTCAGCGGGATTTCGAGGTTGTTGCAGCCCCACCGTCGTTCGTAGTGCCGGCGTGTGGCGGAGACGATCTGGCCCAAAATCGGCGTACGCGCGTACTGCGTCCGCATCTGCTGCCACATCTCCGGCAACAGCGGCTTGAAGCCCCAGTCGCGCGTCAGCGGCTCGGCCCGTTCGACGAACGAATGGAACAGGCCGGGGTCGACGACCGCACGCTGTTCATAGGTAATCTCGCCTTCGTAGCGATCGTACGGCACCGTTTGCAGATGCACGCCCGCGGGATCCCATGGACGATTCGCATCGCGGTTGAGCACGGCGAAACGCAGGTGGGTGTTCTTCGTGGTGTCGTTGTCGACGATGAGATTCAGCGGGATGCGGCCGTGCCGCTCGGCCATGCCGTTGAGCGCGAACGTCTTTACCAGGACGCCGACGTGTGTCAGTTCCGGTTGATGGCCCGACATGAAGATCGGGCCATCAACGGGGCCGGGCAGCGGTTGCCCGCTCTCGGCCAGGTACTGTCGCGCTGCCGTCAGCACTTCACGACGTGCCTCGTCCCGGAACTGTGGAAGCGGGCAGCCGTCAATCAATATGTCGCGGCGGTTGAGCCGATCGCTGTTACGGGCAAGTTGCGGGCCGATCTCCGTTTCCGGCGGAAAGCTGAGGATCCCCTCCTCAGCCGGGGCACGGTAACGGTGGGTCACGCTCAAAGGCACGACTCCAGGTACCAGTCTTCATGCGTTGCAGGCACTGTTACCCCCTCAGCAAGCACCTTGCGGTAATACGCCAGGCGTGCATCGGCATCGTTCAACACCCCGCCGAAGGCACGCTTGGGGTCGAGGTACAGCCGCGGCACGCCGATCTCGCGAATTCGCAGCCCGGCCGCGGCGGCCTGAGCCCACAACTGCAGCGGCATGCCCCAGCCCGTCTCGGTGATGTGCAATTTCTCGATCGCGTACCGACGATAGGCCTTGAAGCCGCAGAAGGCGTCGGTGATGCCGAGGCCGAACTGTTCGTTGATTTCTTCGGTGATGGTGCGGTTGATCGCCCGGCGATCCGTCGGGGCAGGGGTGTCCTGCCGGAAGTCGCGCAGGTAACGGCTGCCGGAAACGATGTCCGCATCGTGCAGCGATTCGAGCAGCACGGGGATGCGGGAAGGCTCGTGTTGGCCGTCGCAATCCATGGTCACCAGCACGTCGAAATCATGATCGCGAGTGTATTGGAACGCGGTGATGAGCGCAGCGCCGTAGCCGCGGTTGCGCGGGTGATCGACGCGCCGGATGTCGGGTTGGTGATCAAGCAGGGCGGCGGTTCCGTCGGTGGAGCCATCGTTGACGACAAGAATCTCGGGGCTGAATCGGCGAACTTGCTGCAGCACGCGTTCGACGTGCGTTGCTTCGTTGTAGACGGGAATAGCAGTGAGCCAGCGCATGTGACCTTCCCCGCGAAGTGATAGTTTCCCTGATTGTAGGGCGATGGCAAGCGGAAATGCAAATAGCACATCGCCGGCGGCCGAAGTGGATACCGCACGACCGGCGCGACCTTACACGTCCCGCCGCGGGCGGTGTCGCTCCAGACGTTGCGGGCAGTAACTTCGGGATGAAGACGCGATCGCCGAGCGGACGGAATCGCGAAGTGGTCGAGGGGCGGCGGCGTCAAAAGGACGCCGCCCCTGAATCGCAATCATTCGTCGAGAACTTTTTCGATCTCTTCCCGGGTCTGGCCTGTGCGAGTCTTGATCTGGCCGAGGAGTTCTTCGTAGTCGCCCCTGGCCTTCATTACGTCGTCGTCGGTAATGCTGCCCCAAGTCTGTTTGGCCTTGCCGACGAGTTGATCCCAACGGCCTTCCCACTTCTGGCGTGTGGGGCTGCTTGTCGTGGTCATGATGTGACTCCATGCGGAAGTTGCGGGCGACAACGCGTGATAATGCAACTCCGATGCCGATGTTTCAGCGAACGGCACCCGCTTTGCATTCTGTTTCATCACACGACGGCCTCGCAACCAGCAGGAGTTGAAATCATGTACAGCCCGGCAAAGTCCCCTCACAGCATCTGGGCGCGGGACGCGATCAGCGATTGGCCGGCCCTGGCGATGGACCTGACCGTCGATGTCTGTGTCGTCGGGGCCGGGATTGCCGGGCTCTCTACGGCCTACCACCTTCACTCGATCGGGAAGTCGGTTGCCGTGCTGGATGCCGGCGATCTGACGAGCGGCGAGTCAATGCGCACTTCCGCGCATCTGGCCTGCGTGGCGGACGACCGCTTCATCAACCTGGAACGCACCCACGGCGGGGACGGTGCCCGCCTTTTCGCCGAAAGCCATGCTGCCGCGATCGACCGGATCGAGTTGATTACCCGGCAGCAACATATCGAATGCGACTTCAAGCGAGTCGATGGCTACCTGTTCCAGCCGGCCGACGAAGCGTCCACCGATTTCCTCGAACATGAGATGGCCGCGGCACAGCGGGCCGGGCTGGCACCCGAGTCACTGCTGGAGTCGCCGCCGGCCATCGGCTTCGACATCGGGCCATGCCTGCGGTTCCCGAATCAGGCCCAGTTCAACCCGATGAAGTACTTGAGCGGCCTGGCGAAATACTTGCAGGCCAACGGTGTCCTCATCCACGGCCACACGCGCGTCGTCGAAGTGCAGGGTGGCGACCAGGCATACGTGAAGACGGAGAAGGGACAACGCGTCTCGTGTGCGCAAGTCGTCGTCGCGACCAACACGCCGTTCAACAATCGCTACGTCATTCACACCAAGCAGGCCGCGTATCGCACCTATGTGGTGGCGTTCACCATCCCGGTTAACACCATTGAGACAGCACTCTACTGGGACACCATCGACCCGTACCATTACGTACGATTGGTCAAAAACGAACATGGTCCGGATTCGACAGAACTGCTGATCGTCGGTGGTGAAGACCATCGTACCGGCCAGGAAGACGACCCGGCCGGCCGTTTCGCCCGGCTGGAATCGTGGACGCGCCGGCGCTTCCCCCTCGCAGGCAAGGTGGCGTACCACTGGTCGGGCCAGGTGCTCGAGCCGGTGGACGGTGTCGCGTTCATCGGTCGGAACCCGTTGGATGAAGATAACATCTACATCGCCACGGGCGATTCGGGCATGGGACTGACGCACGGCACGATCGCCGGCATGCTGATTGCCGACCTGATCGCCGAAAAGGAAAACCCCTGGGCGAAACTCTATGACCCCTCGCGCAAGTCGCTGGGCAGTATCGGTGAGTATGCCCGCGAAAACTTCAACACGGCCGTGCAATATACCGACTGGTTGACCGGCAGCGACGTCGACGAACTGGAAAAGATCGAACCGGGCAGCGGCGCGGTCGTCCGCAAGGGAATGACCAAGGTGGCCGTGCACCGCGATGAGGCAGGCAACTTCCACCAATGCTCGGCCGTCTGCCCGCATCTGGGCGGCATCGTCGCCTGGAACGATGTCGAGAAATCGTGGGACTGCCCGTGCCACGGCTCGCGCTTCGACGCTGATGGCACGCGTATCTGCGGCCCGGCCGTCAGCAGCTTGAAGCAAACCGACGCGATCGAACTGCCCGTCCTCGTCGGGGCGTGACTCGGACGAATACTAATTTGCGGAGCACCATCATGCCACGCGGAAGCAAAGCGGCTTACACCGACAAACAGAAACGCAAGGCCGGGCATATCGAGGAAGGCTACATCGAGCAGGGCCTGCCGAAGAAGAAAGCCCAGGCCCGCGCGTGGGCGACCGTCAACGCGCAGGACGGGGGCGGTAAGAAGAGTGGCTCGGGGCGGAAGAAGGCCAAGAAGTAATCAAGGCAACGTTGCCGCATACAACGGGTATTCGCCCGAACCGGTGATGTACAGCGTTCTGCCGTCCTTGCCGCCGAACGCCATGCATGTGACGTTGCGCGGCACGCCCAGGATCATCGCCTTCACGCTCTTGCCGTCGGGTGTGATGGCCGCGATCGCCTCCCCCGCCGTATGCGATTCCGCCCCGGCGATGTAGATGTTCCCGGCTGCGTCAACGGTCATCCCCTGCAAGCGTCCCAGCCAGCCGACGAGGTTCTTCGAACCATCCTTGGCTACCGGCAGCTTGTCGATCATCGGCAGCAGATCCTGCGTCTTGAAGAACTCCGCCCCTTCGCCGATCGTGCCGTCCTTGTCGACGGGGAACCTGTAGACGCTGCGCCGGTCGGCGTTCGGCAACTTGCTGCTGACGAGCAGGTAATCGTGTTGCGGTGTGAAGCAGATGCCGTAGGTATGCCCGATGCGCGGGGTGTGGATCGTCACTCTGCCGCCAAACTTCAGGCTGCGCGTACCGCCATCGGGAAAGCCCGACCAGCAGATGGTCCCTTTCGGATGCACCGCCACGAAGTGCGGCGAGCCGACATCCTCCGTGATGATCGTCTCCTTCGTGCCGTCCGGCTTCACGCGAAGAAGACGATTGGTCACGCTCTTGTCGGCCACCACCTTCTCAGTGACGATCAGGTCGCCGTTGATATCGACCGCGATGCCGAATGGGCTGTCGATCTCGACGAACGTCTCGAACTTGTCCGGCGGCGTGAATACCAACAGCCGCTTATTGCCGCGGTCGGCGACGATCAGTTTGTCCTTCCACCATACAAGAGCGGAAGCGGTCATCTTCGGGCTGCCGGGCACGACGGCTGCCTCATAAACGCCGCCCAACGGCTCCGCGGCCGACAGTGTTGACGCAACGACGAACAGCAGCAACGCATAGCGCATCATGGTATTCTTTCAATGGCGGAAGTGGCGGATGCCGGTGAACAGCATCGCCAGGCCGTGCTCGTCACACGCAGCGATCGAATCGGCATCGCGTTGCGAGCCGCCAGGCTGCACGATCGCCGTCACGCCGGCCGCTGCGGCGGCGTCGACATTATCGCGGAACGGGAAGAACGCATCGGACGCAAGCACGGCCCCTTTCACCCGATCACCGGCCTTGCGGATGGCGACCTGCACCGAATCGACCCGGCTCATCTGCCCAGCGCCGACGCCGATGATCATGCCGTCTTTCGCCAGCACGATCGCGTTGCTCTTCACGTGCTTGCAAACCTTCCAGGCGAACTGCAGGTCGGTCAGTTCGGCTTCCGTCGCCGGGCGCTTCGTCACCGGTTTCCATTCCGAAGGCGTGGGCCGATCGCGGTCCTGCACCAGGAGGCCGCCCTCCACCCGACGATAATCAAGGCTCGCCCCGATCGGGTTAGGCATCAACTGGCCGATTCTCAGTAGTCGCACATTCTTCCGCCAGGTCGGCTTCGTCGTCAGGATCTCGAACGCGGCCGGTTCGAAATCCGGCGCGATGATGCATTCAACAAAGCGGTTCGGCTCGGCCAGCCGCAGGGCGGTTGCCTCGTCCAGTATGCGATTGAAGGCGAGAATACCACCGAAGGCGCTGACCGGGTCGCCGTCGAACGCCCGCTGGAACGCATCAACAAGATTCGATGCGGTCGCCGCCCCGCACGGGTTGTTGTGCTTGACGACCACTGCCGCGGGCTGGTCGAACTCA
>JBBQII010000001.1:0-22834 GCA_038324795.1 Gemmatales bacterium | reverse complement strand
GGTTCCTTGCACAGGGGACCACGTTGATGACCGGCCAAGTGCTGACCGTCGATGGCGGCCGCACCATGTGACGACTACTTACGGTGACGAATCTTCGCCCGCATGCGTCGCTTCTTCCGCCCCACTTTCCGCCGGCCCGTGCCACGACGTCGACCTGCCATTCGCTGCTCCTCGAATCGATTGAATCCTTGTTCGTGTTGGAGCTAGTTAAGGTAGGATGCCACAGGCGAACGGCAAGGTGGTCGGCCACGTTTAGCGGCGAGCCCAACGGGCTCACTGTCGACTGCCTCACATCTCAATCGATCCGTGTGCCTCACGCTCGGACAGTATCGCCCGCTACCTTCAGCGGAAATCCTGAAAGTTCCGCTGCCCGGCGTTCTCGCCGTATCGCAGGTGGCGCTTCGCACACGACCGCAGCAAGTGCTACACGGTGACCGGAAACCGCGTTCGCGGCGGATCTTCGGCATGGTGCGCATGTCGCGGAAATCGGGGCCGGGCCGATAAGAAGGGGGCACCTGATGGCCGAGGATTGGCCGACCTGCCGGGGAGAAACGCATGAAGCGCCGACTGAGCTTGAGCCTGCTGGCGGTGGGATTGGCGATCGGGTTGTTTGCCGGTTCCGGCAGCAGCGCCCGGGCCGAGGAACCGCCGCTGCCGCGGATGTTCTACTACCCCTACTACTACTTCCCGCACAGCTACTGGCCGCAGCACAGCCCGCAGTGGCCTGAAGCCAAGGGCCAGCCGTACGTACGTCCCCCGGCCTACATGGCCTACCCGCCGTTCAAGGAACCGAACTGGCGCTACGAACTGTGGCAGCCGCAGAAGTACTACCGCGGCCATCACTTCTGGCTGGACCAGTTCTAGGAACTGCGAAGTGTTCGCCGTGAAGCCGCAACGCGCGTTTGAACGATCACACGACCGCTAAGTTGCGCGTCGCTGCTGCACGAGATGGACGCGATGAATTCGGCCGCCCGGGGCACCACCGTGAGACAGCGGTGCCGCGGGCGGCCATCACTTTTTCAGCTTCGCGTAAAGGTCGTCGAACTCCGGGGCGATCGCGCCGGCCTTCTTCTTCAGCGCATCGAGAAACTTCTTCTTCATCGACGGCTTGATCGTGTCATCTTCGATGATGCGCTTGCCGATCAGTTCCATTTCCTGCACGCCGACCGCGCCGTTCGCCAGGCAGGTGTTCTGGACGCACTTCAGGTAGAACTCATCGAACTTCGTCCGGCCCTTGCTGGCCTTATTGATGATCTCGCTGCGCAACTCCGCCAGAAAGCCCAGTTCTTCCTCCGGCAATCTGCCGTCCACGAACAGTGCTTTTTTAAGGAGCTTGATCTCATGCGCGGCGATCTTGCCGTTGCCGGTGATCAGTTTGATGGTCAGTGAGCGGTAGTCGGCCATGGAGACATCCTCAACGCATCGACGGCGAAAGGGAATTGTGGCATGCCTGCCGGGCAAGGTGTCCAACGGGAGAAGTTTATGAGAAACGGTCCGCGGGGCAAGTTACCCCGCGATGTCGGGCAGCTGCAGCGCCTTCAAATACTCGCGTTCCTTCACGCGCATCTCCGCGGCGTCTTTCTTCGTGCGGTCGTCGTAGCCGCACAGGTGCAGCAGGCCGTGGATGACGTAGAGGCTCAGTTCGGTGTCGACCGGGTGGCCGCGATCCTTTGCCTGCTCGATCGCGACTTCCACACCGATCACCAGTTCACCTTCGAGCTTCTTGGCGCCTTCCCCGCTGAGCGGGAAGGTGATCACGTCGGTCGGTTCATCGTGATCGAGAAACTGCTTGTTGATCCGGTGGATCGTCGTGTTGTCGACGAATGCGAGGCTGATCTTAGCTTCCTTGACCCCTTCGCCCTCCAGCACCATGCGTGAGACTTCACGCAGATGCGCGAACGGCAACGGCACCAGTTCCTGCGGGCTGGCGATCGACGTGCGGATCATTCGCCGGGCTCCTCGCCGTCGTCGGTTTTCTCGGGGATCTTGAATGGGTCGATCGGCGGCAGCCCCAGGTACTGCCGGGCATCGACCACGGCCTGCATCAGGGCCATGCGCGTCTTCATATGCTTCTTCAGCGTCTCGGCATCGAGCAACAGTGGCGGGCCGACACCAACGCGGATTTTGTGCCACCAGTCGAGCTTCTTCCCCTTCATCGGCGGGCCGCCCTTATGGGAAAACATGCTCTCCCAGTTGCCGTCGATCCAGCAGGGGAACACCGGCGTGTTCGGCCTCGCTTCGAGAATGTGCCAGACGCCGCGGGCAAACCGGCGCAATTCCTGATCCTCCCGGCGGCGCAGCCAGCCTTCGGGGAAGACGATCAGGCAGTCGCCGGCATCCAGCACATTGTTGATCGCCTGTTCCAGTTCCGGTGCTTCCTTGCGGGCGGCCGAGTCAGGCACCCGGATGGCGTCAATCACATGGCTGAAGATCCAGCGCAGCGCACGCATGTCGTAGAACTTGCTCGTCATCATCGGCCGGGCGGGGAACGGCAGCACCTTGTTCATCCACAGCGGATCGAACCAGGCGGCATGGTTGGCGATGACCAGTACCGGCCCCTTCCATGGGAATTCGTTCACACCAGGCCCATACGCTTTCACGCGGTAGATCGGCCAGAGAACCACTTCCCAGAAGAACTCAAAGGC
This sequence comes from Gemmatales bacterium, assembly GCA_038324795.1. GTDB lineage: Bacteria > Planctomycetota > Planctomycetia > Gemmatales > Gemmataceae > JAIOQJ01. The sequence continues at coordinate 20,189 of JBBQII010000001.1, read as the reverse complement.
CGGGCGGAAGAACATCAGCCAGGCGAAGATGGCCCCGACGATGCTGAGGCCCAGTACCATGTTGCTGATCAGCGGCCGGGATGCCGCCGGGTTGTTCAGGTGACCGACCAGCAGCGTGATGAACCCGCCGACGATGACCGACCAGCCGGCATGCAGCAAGGCGGCACCGTGCCCGCGCGTTTCGTCGGGTTGATAGATGGTGAAGGTCGTCAGCAGGCCGGGCAGCATCAGCCCCAGGTAGCCGGCCGTGCCGAAGGCGATGACGCTCCAATCGTTTGTCAGATAGCACCAGAGCACGCTGACAAACAGGCCGATACCTGCAAACGGCACCATGCCCGTCGTTCGGAACGCGTTCGGTTGAAGGCTGCCGACGACCAGACCGATCAGCAGTGCAAGGAAGAAGAAGTAGGGCGAATCGTGCGGCATCAGCCATTGCTGAATGGCGACGCCGATGGCGAAGACGCCCCACAGAGTCAGCAGCGAGCTGCGCCCGTTCCGGCGGCGGAAGATGGCGATACCGGTTCGCAGGAACGGCTTCGCCAGTCCGTTCTTCACCGGAACCGGGGCCGCGACGGGGAAGCGGGCCAGCAACAACAGCGCGAGCGCCGCGCCATAGCCGACGAAGCCGTAACGCAACGGCATCGGCAAGCCGGGCCGGCCGACATCGAACTGCAGGTAGCCGACCGATAGGCCCAGTCCGATGCCCAGGCATGACGCGATGGCGAAGCCGCCGACGACATGCGGCAGACGCAGATGACAGGTACGCGCGGCCTCCGGCAGCAGAGAGAAGCGGGAGGCACTGAAGAAGGCCCCTTCAAACGCGAGAATCGCGATGCAGCCGACCCAGAAGGCCCTGCCCAGACTGTACTCCTCGTACGCGGAGTAGCCGATGATTCCCAGGCCGGTCATTGTCGCCAGCACCATGACCAGCCCGCGGTACCGGCTGGAGGCAATCGCGCCGATCATCGGTGCCAGCGCGAACGCTGGAACCGCGGCCATGCCAAGCATCATGAACAGGAACGCCGGAGTGAATTCGCGTGCCCCGTCGCTCATGCGCAGGATGGCGAACGCGCGGACGGCGTTCTCGCCAAGCGCCCGCGCGAACACCGCCAGCCAGACCGCGAACAGTCGCAATCGATCCTTCGAGAGTGCACTCATTTGGCTTTTTGCCCCTGGTCATCCCAGTCATCGCCGAACGGATCGGGGTTGTCGTCAAAGCGTTCAAGGTCGCGGTCGGTATACCCGAAATGGTGGGCAAGTTCGTGAATCACCGTCTTGCGAACCTCCGTACGCAGGCGCTTCGGGTCGGGGTATTCTTCTATATGCGGTAAGCGGAAGATCCAAAGCCGATGCGGCAGGTCGGCCATGTCGATCGCGTCCCCGCCCCAGGGCGGCAGTTCCAACGGATCGAACAGCCCCAGCAGCGAATCGCCTTCAGCGATCTCTTCCTCGGTGAACCCGGCCCGGCGCAACAGGTCTTCATCCGGTTCGTCGGCCACGTCGACAACAAGATTGTCGAGGTGCGGCGCAAACTCCGCCGGCAGCGTCTCCATCACACGGGCCACCAATCGCTTGAACTCCCGCCGCGTCATGGAAAATGTTGTACGGAAAACCGGCGCGGCATCCCGTCGGGATGCCCGCTAAACGGACGTTCATATAATGGCAAAACACCCGATGGAGCCGTTGCCGATGCCCGAAACCACTCAACTGCTGTCGCTGATCGAGAAACATTGGGGCTACCGCACGCTGCGGCCGTTACAGGAACAGGCGATGCAGGCGGTCCTCGCCCGGCGCGATTCGCTGGTCGTCATGCCGACCGGCGGCGGCAAGTCGCTCTGTTTCCAGGCCCCGGCGTTGACGCGCCCGGCGGAAGTCACCGTCGTCATCTCGCCGCTGATCGCTCTGATGAAGGATCAGGTGGACAGCCTGCGCTCCGTCGGTGTCAACGCCCGCTTCGTCAACAGCACACTGACCGAGACCGAACGCGTAGCCACATTCCACGATCTGAAAGCAGGCAAGGTGCCGTTGCTGTTCACATCGCCCGAACGGCTGGCGATGCAGCCGTTTCAGGAGTTCCTCACGCAGATGGGCGTGCGCACATTTGCCATCGATGAAGCACATTGCATCAGCCACTGGGGCCACGACTTTCGGCCCGAGTATCGCCAGTTGACCTTGCTGCGCGAGCGTTACCCGACCGCCAATGTCCATGGTTACACAGCCACCGCCACACCGCAGGTGCGCGACGACATCGTGAAGCAGTTGGGCCTCAAAGACCCCGAAGTTCTGATCGGCAATTTCGATCGGCCGAACCTGTTCTACCGCGTGGTGCCGCGGAGCAATGAAGTGCAGCAGGTGATGGAACTGCTGCGACGGCACGACGGCGAAGCGGGCATCGTCTACTGCATCCGCCGGAAGGATGTCGACGTGATGGCGGCGCAACTGAAGCTGGAAGGCTTCAACGTGATGCCGTACCACGCCGGCTTAACCCCCGAAGAGCGCAAACAGGCGCAGGACGCGTTTCGCTCCGAGCGCTGCGACATCGTCGTGGCGACCGTGGCATTCGGCATGGGGATCGACCGTTCCAATGTGCGGTTCGTGGTCCACACCGGCATGCCCAAGTCCATCGAGCACTACCAGCAGGAAGCAGGCCGGGCCGGGCGCGACGGGCTTGAGGCCGAGTGCGTACTGCTGGCCAGCGGGCAGGATTTCAAGACGTGGGAGTTCATCCTCAACAAGTCATCTCAGGAAAACGAAGTCGACGCGGATTTTCTGCCGGCGGCGATGGCGCACCTGAAGGAGATGATGAACTACAGCAAGTCGACGCGATGCCGGCATCGGCTGCTGGTGGAGCATTTCGGCCAGCGTTTCGACAAACACGCCTGCCAGGCTTGCGATGTCTGCACCGGCGACCGCGAATTCGAGCCGGAAGGCCAGGAGATCGCGCGTAAGATCCTCTCGTGCGTTGCGCGCGTGGAAGAGCGTTACGGCATCGGCTACGTCGTCAATGTGCTGCATGGGGACAATGACGAACGCATCATCCGCAACGGCCATCAGGAACTGACCACGTTCGGCCTGCTGAAGGACCGCCCGGCTGCGGCGATCCGGGATTTCACCCGGCAGTTGCTCGACCAGGAACTGCTGGTGCAGGAAGGGGATGAGTACCCGATCCTGAAACTGACGGCTGGTTCCTGGGCCGTCATGCGCAATCAGAAGCAGATCAAGCTGGTGAAGGTGACTAAGGTCCGGGCCGGCGAAGGCCGCAAACCGAAGGCAGGCGACGGGGCGGACTGGGAAGGCGTTGATCGGCCGTTGTTCGACGCGCTGAAGATCTGGCGGCGTGCAGTCGCTGAAGAGAAGAACCTGCCGCCCCACGTCATCTTCGGCGATGCCACGCTGCGTGAACTGGCGAGAGTTCGGCCGACGACGCGCGAAGGATTGCTCGAAATCTACGGCATCGGCGAAGCCAAACTGCGCGAGTACGGCGATGACCTGCTCGAAGCGATCAGCGACCACTGCAGGCGTACGGGACTGAGCAGCGACCTGAAGCCCGCGCCCAAAGTGCAGGTCCGGCCCAACCCGGTTCCAGTGATGACACCGACGACAATGGCAAACTACTTCGAACGTTTCCGTCGCGGCGAGACCGTCGAGCAAGTATGCAATGCGACGGGACACACCGACGGCACCATCTGGAAGTACCTCGGGTTGTACTTCTCCGAGGAAACGCCCGACAGCATCGCCCGCTGGATCACGCCGGAAGCACAGGCGCTGGTGCTCGCCAAACAGGCGGAACTGAAGACCGACCGCCTGAAGCCGATCTTCGAAGGGCTGGGCGAACAGGTCAGCTACAACATGATCCGCGGAACGTTGACGTACGCCAAGGCAATGGGAATGGAGTTGGAAGTGGTGCCGTTAGCCGGAACCGCAAGTGACGGATGATTTACCTCCGGCTAACGGGGCAAGCGAATCATCTACACTCCTTACTGTCTCCCGTTTTGGGGTGCTCTAAATCCCGGAACGCCGAGAGCCAGTGAGCCTCGGATCGCCGTCAGACTCAAGGCCATAATCGGACGATTCCTGAACTTCTTTCGACGACGTCGCAGCGAAGGCACGCGTCGTCTATTTCATGCGGAGCGCGCCAAGAGCAAGGATGGCGGCGACCTTGGCTATCTGTTCTTGCGGCGCGAGTACGGGAGCGGAAGACGTGAAATTCAAGGTGGCTGGTGAAGACAAGTTGACCGGCTCCTGAGAAGGCGATCGGCCAGTTATGCATGCCGTTCGCGCGCGTAATTGCCGCCGAACCTGGCTTTCGGCCAAAATCGGCCTGGGGTAGGTTCGCTGTGCCCCGATCGTTCAACAAAGCGACGTGAGCAGAGACTTTGCAAGTCATTGCGGATTATGGCGATAAAGTGGAAACGAAAAGACCCCGGGGCATCTGAACCCCGGGGTCGGCGTCGTGCTTATTTGACGTTTCAGTACACCCGACTGGAGTCGAACCAGTAACCTTCGGTTCCGTAGACCGATGCTCTATCCAGTTGAGCTACGGGTGCGTGATGATGATGATAGAGGGACGGGCCGAGGGCGTCAACGGTTCGCGAGGCATGAGAGTTGTTGTGAATTGCCTGCCTTGCCGGGGCGGTGACCGGTTGTAACGTCTGTGACGGGTCGGGGGGTTGCGACGGATCTGCCCGAGATGGCGATTTCGCGTGAGCGCCCGATAACCGGACTGTCGGCTCTTCTCATCGCGACTGTCGCAGCCGTTACCCATGCGACGATGAAACAAGAGACGTGAACAGAACCACAAGAACAATGACGGAGGTCACTCCGATGGTGCGCATCCTCTTTACGCTGGCAGCCCTGAGTGCGGGCGCTGCCGGCATCCAGGCCCAGGAGCAGTCGGCAGCCTCCCGTGCGGCGGTCTGTAATCAGCAATTGGCTGACGATGTCGCAGGTTACGTCCGCAAGAGCGGCGTGGCCAGCGGTGCCCGCATCAGTATCTCGACGCAGGACGGCGTGGTCGAGTTGAGCGGCGATGTCCGCTCTCTGAAACAGGGCGACCAAATTGTCGAGCAGGTCATGCTCGTTCCCGGCGTCAGCAAGGTGGAAACCGCGCTGAAGGTGATGATCGCGGACGAACTTCAGCCGGTCAACAACGCCGAGCCGTCGATGGCGATGATGATGCAGCCGCCGGCTGCACCGGTTCAGGCACAGAACCTGGCGATGGGTGGTCATCACGGCATGACCCAGCCGCTGCCGGTCGATCCGGTACCGCTGGGAGCCCCGTCGCAGCCGGCCTATGACATGACTGGCCCGAAACTGCCCCCGTACGCCTGGCCGACCTACGCGCCGTACCCGAACTACTCGCGCGTGGCCTACCCGCAAGCGTACCCCTACAACGCCTTCCCGTTCATCGGGCCGTTCTACCCGTTCCCGAAAGTTCCGCTCGGCTGGCGCTCGGTCAAGCTGGAATGGGACGATGGCCACTGGTACCTGGGCCGCCTGTCAACGCCGCACGACTACTGGCGTGTGAAGTTCTGGTAAGCAGTCAGTCGGTTAGCCGCGATGCGGAGGGTTTCCGTAACGGAGCGCTGTGTCACGCAAGACGCGCTCCGCTACGGAAACCCTCCGCATCGCGGCTAACCGCGCATTCGCCATCACACCAGGTGATAGCCCGCGGCAAACAGCGCCGACAGCAGGCAGAGCAGCGCGGTGCCGAAGAGCAGGTACGCCACGCGGAACAGGTACGGCAGCCGCAACAGCAGCATTGTCAATGCGAGGAAAACCGGCGGGACAACGGCCGTGAACCGCGCGAACGACAGCATGAAGCTGTCGTAGCCGCGCGTGATGTACGGGATCGCCAAGAGACCAATCGAAGCAAGCATTTCTGTCGTGTTCAACCAACCACGCACGCCTCCGGCAATGACGAGTACTATCCCTGCCAGATAAGCTGCCGCGTTGAGCGCACTGGGCGACACGGTGAACGACCCGAGGTGTAGCCCGCCATCGAGGCAGCATCCCGGGTCGGCCAGGAATGCCCCCCAGAGTGGCTTGAGCGACGCAAGATGGCCGAGCTTCGCGGCGAACGGCAGATTGGGGTCGATGTTCCAGAAACGCTGCGCCTTGATAAAGGCCAGCGGTTCGTCGAACTGCCATTGCAGAAAACCGGCGTAGGCGATGAGCCCCCAGCACGACAGCGGCACCAGCGCCATCGACCATGCGAATGCATGCCGCCTGGTAGGCGCGCGCCGCACGATTTCCCGGATGACGATCGGCAGCAAACCGATGCCGACGGGCCGGGCGGCCGTCGCCAATCCGACGATCAGCGCTATCCACAGCAGGGAACGACCCCGCTCGACGGCCAGCAGCACCAGCATCACGGTGAAGAAGAACAGTGATTCGGAGTAGGCCATCCGGAAGAAGAAGGTGGACGGAAACAAGGCAAACACTGCGATGCCGAACGTACCAGCGTGAGGCAAGGCCGTGGGGTATCGCCGACGGATGTACGCGTGCAGGGCAATCAGGCTCAAAGCGAGGAACAGGTGCGAGGTGACGAGCAGGGCGCACTCCGCCGAGCAACCGACCAGCGATTGAACCATCCGTGCGAACAGCGGGTACGCGGGGAAAAAGACAACTGTGCTTGCTTCGGCCGGATTGTAGCTGTAGCCGTTGCGGACGATGTTCGTGTACCAGATACCGTCCCAGAGGCAGAAGCTGACGAGCACGTTGCCGATCGGTTCGCCAGCGGGCACGACCGCCTGATTGCCGAAGATTCCCGCCCCGGCCACGAGCAGGCCCGTAATTCCCCAGACACTGAGTCCGGCGGCAACGTCGCACCGCAGCAGGGCAGGCGTCATGGCGTCACCGGCGACAGTCGCTGCGCGGAGTCCTTACCGGGACGAACGTCGAAGTACCGTTTCTTCTCCGGCCGTAAGCGTTCGATGACCAGCAGTCGGCCCTGCCACGATTCACCGAGAAAAGTGACCGCGTCCTCAATCGGCGTCTCGGATTCATGTGCCGGATAGTAAGGGGGGAATCGACTGCTGTAGCCGTTGACGACGGGCATGCCGCTGTTCATCCCCGCCCACATCACAATCGCATTTTCCGCGCAAAGCGGTCGGCCGCCGTCGGTCCCTTCGTAGAGCACGAACGCGGCATCGGCGTTCTTCAGATGCGGGCTCAGCGCGTCGATCGGTGCATACCAATCCGCGCGATTCCATGACTTCGGCTTGGCCGCGAACTGTTCGATCACCGCGACGATCAGCAGGGTCGAATAGAGAACGGTGCGTCGACTGGCCCGAACGGTAGACGATTCAACGAGCTGCTGCAGGGCGGTCAGCCCGGCAATCAATCCGATCGGTATCGTGAGGAAACAGGCCCTGCCGATGGCGCGAATGCCATTGGCTCCGGGCAGCCAGCGGTTGAACGGATACCAGAAGGAGCGTTCGTCGTAGGTCTTCGAGACGACGACGATCAGAAACAGCAACGTGAGAAACGCGCCCAATTGCATGGTGCCGTTGTTGCTCCTGCGCAGCCACTCGCGGAAGCCGGCAACCCCGGCCAGAATCGACAGACCGTAGACGACGAAGCCGGTGAACAGGAATGATTCGGGATCGTGCATTCGGTCGCCGAGTACCAGATTCTGGTCCCACAGCGAATGCGGTGTGACCGCGAACCAGCTGGCGACAACGGGTGCGAAGCTCAGGCTGACATCGAAGCCGAGTGGAATCAGATGATTGCCGATGAAGTAGTGCCTGAAGAACAGCAGCAGCGTTCCAGCGACTGCTCCCGACGAAAGCAGAAAGAACACAGGATTGCGCCGCGTGAACTGCAGCAACCGTCGCGCGATTGACCGATCCAGCAGCACCGCGAAAATCAACCACGCCGCCAGCGCGAACGCCAGGAACCAGCCGAGATGAATTCCCGCGAGCAATTGCCAGGCACACATGACCAGCAGCATCACCCAGGTCCGTCGATCGGGTTGTTGAAGCAACTTCCAGAAGTACCAGATGGCGAACGGCGTCATCGCCTGAGGCATCAGCAGCAGATGGATGCACTGCGCCTGCCGCGGTGTGTGGAACGCGAATACGTATGCCCCCAGCACCGCGAGGATGGGCCGCAGGCCGAACCAGCGCAGCACAATCAGCATGGCAACGTAGCAGGCGGCCACGTTCAGCAGCGTCCACCACTGCAGCGCAACTTGGGCGGAACAGAATGGCCTAAACGCCCAGTAGAGCGGCGCGGTGCCGATCAGGTTTTCGGAGTAAGCGAACGTGTTCGGCGTGGGGTGGAAGAATCGCGGCGTCCAGAACGTGGCCGGGTAGTCGGGCTGAGCCAACCAGCGCCACGAATGCTCGAGCATGTAATGCATGTGCATCACATCTTCATGATTGGTCTGCACGCGTTCAAAGCCGGAAGTGATGACGACCGGATAGCAGGCGAGCATGCCGCCGACGAGGCCGGCGAGGTACAAGAGCGGGTGCCACCATGGGGATACGCTCGGCGATGCGGCAGGCGCGTTCATGTTGGAGATGATATTCCGTTCGCCCGGCAAGTCAGCGCGCGGCCGCAAGCGAGACGCTTAACAGCGTCGCCCGGGCGATGCCGTCGCTGCCCGGACGGATGAGATACAGCTTCTTCGTATGCGGAGGGCCCAATTGTACAACGGCAAGCCGACCTTCCCACGTCTCCCCGAGGAGCCTCAGCAACTCAACGAGTTGCTCGCTGTTCCGCAGATTGATGTAGCCGGGCGGCTCGCGGCCGCTGTAGCCGTTGATCGTCGCACGATTCGCCTTCAATCCGGCCCACATGCAAGCGACATCGAGAGATGTCTGACTGCCTTCGTAATTCGGATCGCGAACGAAATAGGCCGCGTCCGCGTTGCTCATCTCGGCCGCCAGCATCCCGGCCCGATGATCCATATCCCGGCGGCTGAACGTGGGTGTATTCAGCCGTGCCTGTTCGATGACGCAGATTGCAAGCAAAGTGAGGTACAGCGCGCTGCGCCTTCCGGTATATCCCATATCCGACCGCGCATAAGCTTGAACACCCGTCAGCCCGCCGATCAACCCGAGCGGAATGACGATCAGGCAGACGCGGTTGATCGCCCGTATCCCCGTTGCCCCCGGCACAATGGAGTAGATTCCATACCAGAGACAAAGGCCGCGGCCCAGCGACAATGTCACCAAAATCAGCCACGCGCATGTCAACAATGCGATCCATGAAAACAAGGCTGCCTCATCGCCGTTCAGGCCGATGACGATTCTCCCAACCGAATAAGAAGCCAGCGAACATGATGGAGTATAGACCCATTCCGCAGAATAGTTGCCGCTCGCGGTCGTACCGGTCTTCGGCGTCGAGTTTCCACGGGGCCCACAATGATGTCGGCACTGCAGCGAACCAATTGCCGGCACCGGGAGCGTAATAGTCCGGTACGATGAAATCGACCGGCACCAAATCCGAGAACAGGTAGTGGCGGAAGAAGAGCAAAAGCGACGCCGACCAGATCGCTGTGCTTGCCGTGAATCCGAACGCATGCCGCCGCACGAACAGCGCCATTCGACTGCAAGCCCCGGGATCGACGAACAGGGAAATTGCGAACATCGAAGCAAGCCCGAAGCCGAGAAACCAGCCCAGGTGCATGCTCGATAGCGTCTGCCAGCCCAGGCACAGCAACAGCAACACCCAATACCGCATGTGAGGTTGCCGCAGAAACGACCAGAAATAGTAGATCGCTAACGGCGTGAACCATTGCGGTAACGTCAGCAAGTTCGGCTGATGCACGCTGCGAACCAGGCTGAACGCGAAGATGTAAGCACCCAGCGTGCTTAGAATTCGATTGATGCCGAACCAGCGCAGCGTGACTGCCATCGCCAGATAGTTCGCGGCCGCCATCGTCAGCACCCACCATTGGATGGCAATGTCCGGCTGAAAGAAGATGCGAAACACCCAGTATACCGGCGCGCAGCCGAGCATATTTTCTGAATACGCAAGGGCATTGTCGGCCGGATAGAAAAAGCGAGGGCTCCAAAAGGTGCCTCGGTAGCCGGGATCGATGAAGTAGCGCATTACGTGTTCCATGATGCACTGCAGAAACAGCGAATCCTCCGCATCGGTCTGCACATGTTCAAAGCCGGTGAAGATCGTATTCGGGTAGAAAAGGCACAGTCCGACGAGCACTCCCAAGTATGGCAGAACTTGCGTCCAGCATGGTTCGTTCCGGGTTTCGGCAGTGTCGGTCATAATTGATTGCAATGGGTCCGGGGAAAACACTTCAGATGTCCCGATAAGATAGCAGAAGACTTCCCCGGCGTGCAGGCGCAGACAATGCCCGACACCATCAACGGTACCATCGAGCGAATCACCTTCCACAATCTCGACAACGGGTACGTGGTTCTGAAGGCGCTCGTCAAGGGGAAGCGCGATCTCGTCACCATTGTCGGCCACCTGCCGGCTGTCGTAGCGGGGGAGTACGTCGAAGGTGACGGCGACTGGGTCAATGATCGCGAACACGGTCTGCAGTTCAAGGCGACGAACCTGCGCACCACGCCGCCGCATACGTTGGCCGGGCTGACGAAGTACCTCGGTTCGGGGCTCATCAAGGGCATTGGCCCCGCCTACGCCAAGCGGATCGTCGAGGTTTTCGGCGAACGAACGCTCGAAGTCATCGACAAGTCGCCCACACATCTGTCCGAGATCAAGGGCATCGGCCCGCAGCGGCTGGAGCGCATCCGCAAAAGTTGGGAAGAACAGCGCGGCGTGCGCGCGGTGCTGGTTTTCCTCAACTCGTACGGCATCGGCACCGCGCGTGCGGTTCGCATCTACAAGACCTACGGCGACAGTGCCGTCGAGAAGATCAAAAACAACCCCTACCGCTTGTCGATCGACATCTGGGGCATCGGCTTCAAGATTGCCGACGACTTGGCCATGCGCCTGGGACTTCCGAAAGATTCGCCGCTGCGGGCCCGCGCGGCAGTGCGGTACGTCCTGCAGGAGTGCGGCACGCAGGGACATACCGGCTTCCCCGAGCTGGGCGTGCTCGATCGCACGGTGGAACTGACGCAGATCGACCCGGACATCATTCGCGCAGCGATTGAGCAGGGCCGGCAGGAGGATGAGTTCGTCCGCGATCAGCCACCGGTGCCGTTCGAGCCATTCGGCCAGGACCCGTGGATGTTCCTGAAGTCGTCATGGGTGGCAGAGGTCGGCGCGGCGAAGGCATTCCACAAGTTGCTGGAGAAGAAGCACCCGTTGCCCCCCATCAACGTCGAACGGGCGCTGGCCTGGGTCGAGCAGAAGCTCGGCTTCGAAATGGCCCCCTCGCAGCGCAACGCGATCCGGGCGGCGACGACCGAGAAGTTGCTGGTCATCACCGGTGGCCCGGGCGTCGGCAAAACCACGATCGTCCGCGGAATCATCGAGATCTTCGCGGCCAAGAACCTGAAGATCGCCCTTGCGGCCCCGACCGGGCGGGCGGCGAAGAGACTGAGCGAATCGACAGGTCGTGAAGCGCGCACCATCCACCGCTTTCTCGAGTTCGATGCCACCACCGGAGCGTTCAAGAAGGATCGCGAGAACCCGATCGATGCCAACCTGATCGTGATCGACGAAGCGTCGATGATCGATGTGCCGCTGTTGTACCAGTTGCTCAAGGCAATCCCGCCGTGGACCTGCGTGATATTTGTCGGCGACGTCGATCAGCTTCCCTCGGTCGGGCCTGGGAGCGTGCTGGCAGACATCATCGAATCGGGCGTGGTCAAGGTCGTGCGGCTGACGGAGATCTTTCGCCAGGCCGGGGCAAGCTGGATTATCCGGGCGGCCCACGCGATCAACGAAGGGCAGATGCCCGAATCATCCCCCAGCAACGACGGCGACTTCTTCTTCGTGGAAGCCGACACTCCGGAATTGATCCGCGACAAGATGGTGCAGATGATCCGCGACCGCATTCCGGCCAGGTTCGGCATGAAGCCGCTTGATGACGTGCAGGTGCTGACGCCGATGAACAAGTCCGAGATCGGCGTGCGCGAACTCAACCGCATGCTTCAAGACCTGCTGAACCCCCGTCAGCAGGGCAAGACCGAGATCGAACGCTTCGGGATCGCATTCCGCACTGGCGACAAGGTGTTGCAGACCAGCAACAACTACAGCAAGGAGGTCTACAACGGCGACATCGGCCGAATCATGGACATCGACGAGCGCGACCAGGAACTGATCGCGAATTTCGACGGCCGGGACGTGATGTACGACTTCAGCGAACTGGACGAATTAACGCTGGCTTATGCGACGACGATCCACAAAAGCCAGGGTTCCGAGTACCCGGCCGTCATCATCCCGTTGCACACGCAGCACTACGTGATGCTGCAGCGCAACCTCCTCTACACGGGAGTGACGCGTGGCCGTAAACTCGTGGTTATCGTGGGTAGTCGCAAGGCGCTGCATCTGGCCGTGCAACGCCAGGACACCGCCCGGCGATTCTCTCTCTTGCGCTGGAGGCTGCAATCGCCGTCGCCGGTGACGCAGCACCCGCACCTGTTTGAAGGCTGAGTTGGGAGCGATTCGCCAATGCTGGAACGTACCGCTGACGATTGGCGCGAGTGGTTGAACGAGTTCAGTCAAGGCAACCAGACGGAAGCCTGGCGCGGCATCATGTGCTTCCTTCGCTGGATCCAGATCCGGGCACAGAATGGGCATGCCATCCCCAATTTCCTGCCGGGCCTTGAAGGGGATCTTTACCACAGTGAACTGCTGCGCCGGTTGCTGGCCGGCAGTGAGCCGCTGCCGGCACCACCGCCCGAATCGTTCGGCCGGGCGTGGTACGAACTGATCGAAACGGGCCATGCCGAAGGGGTGGAGGTCAAACCCTGGGAGTGGGCACCCGACGTGAAGATATCCATCAATCAGGGAATCTGGACGATCATGGAAAAACGGTCGGACGCCGACATGCTGGTGACCTTCCGGCAGGGCGGCGAGGTGTTTCGGCTGCATTGCGAAGCGGACGGCCGGTGGCGGTTGAGGAAGGCGACATGCTGAATTCCGGGCTGAATTCGTGGCGGCGAATCAGTCAATCAGTTAGGATTCTGAGATGCGTACCCGCGAGTTTCTTCAAGTCGATCCGGCGACACTTCGATTGCCCAGCAGCCGTCGTGAAGGAGCTGATCCCTTCACTCTGGAAGTGATCGACACGCTGCCGATACAAGGCTCGCTTCTGCCGACCATCGGAGAACGTCTATGACAACCAGTACGTGCAACGCTGAATTGCTGGCGGCATTGGCAGAACTCAGTTCGTTGTTCCCCGACTGGCGGGTCGGGCAGACGATGGCTGATCTTGCAATAGTTGCGGGTCGGACCGATTCCGGCGGCGTGTGGGAACTTGAGGATGCTGAGGCGCTGGCCGCGGCCCGGCGATTAATTGAGCGGAATGCTGGTCGCCGGATGGAGAACGCGGCGTAAGCGAATCGTACGCTGATGAGAACCCCCAATCTGCTTTCAAGGGCGACACACACAATGCGAGTCTTTGCATTTCTATTGCTTACACCGTTGGCCGCTGCTGCCGATGACGGCAAACTCGAAGCGTTCTTCAAAAAGTACCTCGATGATGCCGCGACGCGCCGGCCCGTTGAAGCGGCCCGCCTCGGCGACTATCGGCAGGCCGACCGACTTGATGATCTGTCGCCCAAGGCGCGTGCCGACGATGCCGCGTTCACACGCAAAACACTCGAATCACTGACGTCATCGATCGATCCGAAGACGCTCACCCGCGCGGGGCAGATCGATTTCGAGATCCTCAAGCATCAACTCGAATCTTCGCTCTGGTACGCGGAGAACATGCGCACGTTCGAGGAAGACCCGCGCGCGTGGAACGAGTACTTCGTCGATTCGATCTTCACTCTGCTGGCACAGACGACATTGCCGAAGGACAAGGCGGTACGCCTGGCAGCCGCGCGGATGGAGTTCATCCCGCGAGCGGTGGCACAGGCGAAAGAGAGCATCAAGAATCCGTACAAGGTGCATCTCGAAACGGCGATCCGGCAGAACCGCGGGGCTATCGCCTTTTACGAAGCAGGCATCTATGAGATCACCGGCGAGACGCCGATGCTCAGCGTACTGGCGGGACCGGCGAAGGCGGCTGTCGCATCGCTGAAGGAGCATCAGAAGTTTCTGGAATCATTGCTGCCCGAGGCGAAGGGCGATTGGCGGTTGGGCAAGGAGAAATTCGCCCGCAAGTTCGAGATTGACCTCGACGCAGGCATCTCCGCGGATGAGGCATTCAAGGAAGCCGTGGCCGAGGCCGACCGCGTTCGCAGCGACATGTACGTGATCGCCCGGCAACTCTGGCAGCAGACGCATCCGGGCAAGCCGTTGCCGCCCGACGATGCTGCCGGTCGTCGAACAACCATCCGCCTAGTGCTGCAGGAACTGGGTAGGGACCACGGTACCTCGGAGAGCTTGCTGACGGACACGCGGGCCACCATCGCGGAACTGAAGAAGTTCATCAAGGATCGCGACATCCTGCGACTGCCCGAGCCGGACCGCTGCGACATCATCGAAATGCCGGAGTTTCAGCGCGGCAACTCGACCGCATACCTGAACCCGGCCCCGCCGCTCGACCCGCTGGCGAAGAGCTTCTACGCTGTCAGCCCGCCACCCAAAGACTGGGATGCCCGCAAGGTGTCCAGCTACTTCGAAGAGTATAACCGCTCGATGCTGAAGATCCTGAGCATCCACGAAGGGTACCCGGGCCACTACGTGCAACTGGAGTACTCGAACCGGCATCCGTCGTTGATACGAAAGGTGCTGCAGTCGGGCGTGTTTGCTGAAGGCTGGGCGGTCTACACTGAACAGACGATGCTCGACCAGGGGTACATGGCCGGCGACCTGGCGCTGCGGCTGCATCAGTTGAAGTTCTACCTGCGAGCGGTGGTCAACACGATCCTCGACCACAAGATGCACTGCGACGGCATGACCGACGAGGAAGCGATGACACTGCTGACCGAAGGCGCATTCCAAGCGGAAGGCGAAGCGGCCGGCAAGGTGATCCGCGCGAAACAGAGCAGCGTGCAGCTTTCCACATACTTCGTAGGTCGCATGGCGTTCTATCGCCTGCGGCAGCAGCTTTCGCGCGAGATGGGTGAAGAGTTCCAACTGGGCCGCTTCCATGAAGCCTGCCTCGACCATGGAACCCTGCCGGTGAAGTACCTGCCCGAACTGGTGCGCGAGCGGTTGAAGAAGCCGCGCTGATCAGTCGACGAACGGGTCGGCACTGATGTCGCCCAGTTGTTCGCGGCGTTGGCGGTGGTAGTACATCATGTCAAGCCGTTGCCGGTAGTGCTTGCGCTCGATCCGGCGCTGGGCGCTCACGAAGTGCTTGCGGAACTCGTTCCAGTCGCGGGCACCGCCGGCTCGGCCAATCTCTCCGAGCTTCTTCTGCAGTTTCGGCCCCAGCGCTTCGAGCAGTTTGTCGTCCAGTGAGACGAAGAACTGCCCGCTGCCCGGGTCGCCCTGCCGGCCTGCGCGACCCAGCAACTGGCGGTCGATCCGCAGCGAATCGTGCCGTTCGGTGCCGATGACGTGCAGGCCCCCCGCGGCCACGACCGCATCGTGGGAAAGCTGCCAGGCGTCGCGCATCAGTGCGATCTGCTGCTGTTTCTGTTCGCTGCTCAGGTTCACGTTCGCTTCAACCGCTTCGACGGCATGGCCGATGCTGCCGCCCAGGATGATGTCGGTGCCGCGCCCGGCCATGTTGGTGGCCACCGTCACGCAGCCGGTGCGACCCGCCTGGGCGACGATCTCGGCTTCCTGTTCATTCTGCCGGGCGTTGAGGACCTGATGCACGATTCCCGATTCGTTCAATCTTTTGGAGATTGCCTCCGACTTCTCAACCGAACGAGTGCCGATCAGCACCGGTCGGCCGGCCTGTTGCATCTGCCGCACCTGGTTGGTGATCGCATCAAACTTCGCTGACTCGTTCGGGAAGACCGCGTCGGGCATCTGCATCCGCACGATCGGCCGATTGGTCGGCACCGGCACGACCCAGCGACCGTAGACACGACGAAGTTCGCGTGTGTTCTGTACCAGCGTGCCGCTCATGCCGCCCAGGTGTTCGTACATCCGGTAGTAGTTCTGGAAGGTGATCTGCGCCGCGTGCTCGGCGGCCAGATGGATCGGCACCCCTTCGCGGGCTTCGACGGCCTGGTGCAACCCTTCGCGCCAGTGGCGGTCGGGCATCGGCCGGCCGGTACTTTCGTCGACGATGACGACCTTTTCCTTGATGACCATGTAATGATGATCGCGCACGAAGCGGAAACGGGCATGCAGCGCTCGTTCCACAGCTTCGAACAGCTTGTCGAACGCCTGCGAATGCGGGCCGCTCGGCGGGTTGCTGTAACGTGTTTTCGTCTTGCCTTCCTCGGTCAGTTCGATTTTGTCCTTCTTGCCGTCGTAGCGGTAGTGCTCCCCGACTTTCAACTCGCCGGAGAGCGTGTCGGCCCAGAAGTAGACAACCGCTTCTTCCTTGCTGGCCATCCGCGTCGGGGCACTGATGACAAGCGGCGTACGCGCTTCATCGACGAAGATGCTGTCAATCTCATCGATCACGGCACACCATTGCCCCCGCTGTACGCGCGGGTCGGCTTTGCGTGTGGCGTTCGGCTGCCAGGCGCTCCAGAACGGCGCTTGCGCATTCTGGCTGCCGACAAGTTTCAGGCGGTCGCGCAGGAAGTCGAACCCGTACTCCGATGCCGTGCCGTAGGTCACGTCGCAGCGGTATGCCTCGGCCCGGTTGGCATCTTCCATCTTCTGCTGCAACACGCCGACACTCAGGCCCAGACGTTCGTAGACGGGGCCGAGAATCTCCGCGTCGCGCTTGGCGAGATAGTCGTTGACCGTGGCGACATGGACCCCCTTGGCGGCGAGGGCATGCAGGAACGCCGGGAACGCCGCTGTCAGCGTTTTGCCTTCTCCGGTGGCCATCTCGACCAGAGCCCCTTCGAACATCGCGACACCGGCCGCCAGTTGCACGTCGAACGGCCGCAGGCCGCGTACGCGCCATACGGCCACGGAGCAGAGGGCGAAGCCTTCGGCAATGAACGTGGCTGAGCGGTCGCCCGCGCGCGCCAGTCCGCGGAGACTGTCCGCCTTGGCCCGCAGGTCAACGTCGCTGAAATTGCCGAACTGCTGTTCAAAGCGGCGAATACGCGGCACGAGTCGCGCCGCCCGGGCCAGTCGACGCTGGCGCGGCAGGCCGATCTTCGCTTGCAGATCGAGGGTGAAAGAATTGCCCAGCCGGCCCGAGGGCGGGCGCGGCGGCAGCGGGGTCGGCACGTCTGTCGGCATATCAGGATTCTACGATGCGCCCGACGTTTCGAACTTCGGTTTGAAGCCCGCTTCTTCCCGCGGACGGTTCTGGTTGAACGTGTGGGCCAATCCGTACAGCGCCCGGCACTGCTCGCGGAACGATACCAGCAGGTCGCCGTCCTGCAAGTATCGCCGGGCGGCTTCGTGATGCTTCTGATACTCCGCCAGATCGAGCTTGATCGATTTGCCGTCCAATTGCTCGATCAGGTTCGCGCCGAGTTTCTCAAGCTTCTCGACAATATGCTTGTCGATATGACACACATGATCGCGATAGATGTTCTGCCGGCGCGGCGGTTCCGAGTCGTTGTCGGCTTCCTGCTTCTGCCGGCGGGCATGCAGCACCAGGCCCGCGATTCCCGCGATGATTGCCACCGATGCGAACACTACGAGCACACTCGCCCCGCGGATATCGTTGGCGGCGAACAGCACCGCCCCGATCGCGAAGACGAACCCGGCCACCAGTACCGTCAACGGCCAGGGGACCAGCTTGTTCCAGCGCTGCCATGTGCGTTTGAGCGCCAGCTTCAGGTTCGATGCCGGCTCGATGGACATGGCGATCGTTGATGCATCGTCCCCGCCCACGCGAACGACGACGGCCGTGATGTTGTCCGGCCCGCCGCGCAGGTTGGCGAGTTCAATCAGGAAGTTGCCCGCCTCCTTGACCGGCAACGCGGTGATGATCGTGCCGATCTCTTCCGGCGTCACCTGATTGCTCAATCCGTCGCTGCACAGCACGAACGTGTCGCCGGGCAGCAGGGGGTACGGGCCTTCCACATCGACCTGCACCAGCACGTCCGGCCCCAGCGAACGGATGATCACGTTTCTCTTGACGTCGGCCAGTTCCTCGGGCGGCACACCCAACCGGCGGGCCATCTCCCACGCGTAGCTGTGGTCGAACGTCAGTTGCTCGATCCGGCCCGCGCGAACGCGGTACGCCCGGCTGTCGCCGACATGGGCAACCCAGGCCCCTTCTTCGCGAAGCACCAGCGTGGTGGCCGTGGTACCCAGGCCGCGGAACTCGGGGTTTGATTGTCCCACGGCATGGATGCCGGCATTGGCTTCCTGGAACGATCGACGCAGCGCGGCGAGCGCCCCTTCGTGGGCATGCTTGGCGTAGGTGAGGGGGATATCCTGAATGGCTTTGGCGGAGGCTTTTTCGCCGACAGCGTGGCCGCCCATGCCGTCGGCCACGATGAACACGTGGCCAACCTTCTGGAAATAGTCCTTATCCGGCGCCCTCTGGATGGAGAAGGCGTCTTGATTGTGGCTGCGGCGGATGCCGACATCGGTCACGGCGGCAAGTTCAAGGTCGTCGAAGCGTGGCACGGCCACTCCGGAGAGCGAAAGGCTTCATCGCAACTTCAATAATGGTAGCACGTGAATTGCCCGAAGCATAGTTGCTGAATTCGAGAATGACGTGGCTCACCCGACTTCACCCGATAGCACAGCTTGCCCAGTCGGCAGATCCTTTGCGTGTTCCAACGGTACGTTGACAATCAAACATCGGTTCAAGCCCTTTCAGGTGTCGTTCTCACTTTGCCCACACCCTCCGTGAGAGAGAGGTCGAAAGGGTGATAATGACGCCCAAACGGTGATAATGACGCCCAAACGGTGATAATGACCGCCCAAACGGTGATAATGACCGCCCGAACGGTGATAATGACCGCCCAAAGGGTGATAATGACCGCCCAAACGGTGATAATGACCGCCCAACAGTAAGGCTCTGTCAACCCTTCTTCTGCCCTGGGGAGAAGAAAAGGCGACCAACATTCTTCAGCCCCCTGACGCTGCAAAAGTGCGGGTCCTCCCCGCGCCTGGCCCAGCGACGCCCACGAACCTGGTGATGGATACGAAGGGCGATAAACGACTAATAAAGTCATACCCCGACAGGAGAGCCGTCACTTCTTCGTTTCGCGGAACGGGGGCGACGCGACGAGGGTGAACAGGATGAGCTCCTCGCCGGTCGCCGTACTGATGTCGTGGTGCAGGCTGAGCACCTTCACCCCGGTCACTTTCTCGATCATGACTTCCATCACCGGCCGGGCAGTCTCGATCAGGTGCGTGCGGACCTGCTTGAGCAGGTCGCGGCCCTTGTCGGCCGGAATGGACTGGACCATGTGTTTCTCGGCAGCTGTCAGCACGCCCGTGAGTCGGACGACGACGAGGTCGCCGAGCAGGTAGGTGTGTATGTCCTTCGGCCCCCGGCCCATGAAGTCCTGTTCGAATTGCCGGACACCTTCGCAAACCGCGGCCTCCATCTCGCCTTTCGTCTTCATGATCGCCTCCGTTTCGTCCGTCTGGGAACAGGTGAAAGCGCCGACGGCCACAATCTTGGTGAGTAATCTATGAAATCCCAGGTGGCGACGAGTAATTCGCTTGCCTTCACGTGATGTATCGTTAGCCTGACGGGAAGTTAAATACGGAAGAGTATGTGACGGGTGGCCCGGAAACCGGGAAACCTTTCAAATACTAAGCCGGGGTTGTGATGGCGGCAGTGCCACCACAACCCCGGCTTTTTTCGTTTTTGACCACGGTCGACCGGAAACGACCAGGGACGAACAGCCATGTTGCTCGCACCTTTTGAACCGCAAACAGCACGGCACCCGCAGGACATGGCGTTACCCGCACACGCCGAGTCCACGAAGCAGCGGCCCAAGTCGAGCCAGCCAGTGGCACCGTGGTGACGGTGTTCACCACGGGCACCGTGGTGCAAGATTACCTGCTCGGCGATGGGGTGCCGACCGACACCTGCACCGGCGAGCCGATCGCTCAACCTTGAGAAAGGGAGTGTGAGATGAGGAATCTCCTGCGAGAAGTCGTTCTGCGGCGGCCGCTGACGCGGC